>JBGOXY010000027.1:0-16206 GCA_041479415.1 Anaerolineae bacterium | reverse complement strand
TGAGCTGCGCGAGACGAGGCGCGGCACGACGCGCCTCGTGCTCTCAACCGCCGCCGATGAAGTCTTCTACGGCTGGGGCGAGAGATTCGACGCATTCGCTCGCCGCCGCGGTACGATCCGTCTGAATGCGCGTGAGTCGCCCGCCTTCACCCAGCAGCGTCAATCCTATTCGGCCATTCCGTTCATCGTGAGCAGCCGCGGCTACGCGCTGCTCTTGCTCAACAGCCACGCCAGCACCTGGCGCCTTCGGCCCGAGCGAGGCCGCCTGGAGGTGACTGCCGACGGCCCAGGGGCCGATTGCGTCGTGATCGCCGGCCCGACCTTCAAAGAAATCCTCACCACCTACACCGCGCTCACCGGCCGCCCGCCGCTGCTTCCGCGCTGGGCGCTCGGGCTGTGGGTCACCGAATTCCCGCAAGAGGGCGAGCACGCCGTGCTCGCCCATGTCGAAGCGCATCGTGCGCACCGCATCCCACTGGATGCGGTGATCCTCGACTACCATTGGGAGGAGCGCTTCCACAATTTCCGCTGGCGCACCTCGCTTTTCCCCTCCCCGGCGCAGATGATCGGCCGATTGCGGGCGATGGGCGTGCGCCTAGGGTTGATCTTCACGCCTTTCCTCAATACCCGCCACGGCCGGCTCAAGAAGCGGGTCTTCAATCTCTATATGCACAGCGTGCCGCGCGAGCGTTTGATGGACGACGAGCGGGATCTTCCCGGTTGGGCGGAGGCGCGCGCCAAGGGTTTCCTCGCCCACGACCAGACAGCGTGGTGGTTCGGCGCGGGCGGCATGCTCGATTTCACCAACCCGGCGGCGACCGACTGGTGGAACGCGCGTCTGCGCCCGCTCTACGATCAGGGCGTGGCCTTCTTCAAGACCGATGATGGGGAATACTTGCCGCACGATGCGCGCTCCCACATGGGATTGAGCGGGAGCGAGTTGCACAACCTATACGGGTTCTTCTACGGCCGGGCGGTTTTCGAGGGCATGCGCGCGCTCGACGATCGGCGCCCCCTCATCTATTCGCGCTCGGCCTGGGCCGGCTCCCAACGCTACCCGGGGCTCTTCCTGGGTGACCAGACCCCGACCTTCCATCACATGCGTGCCACGCTGCGCGCCGGACTCAACATGAGCCTCACCGGCTTTACATGGTGGGGTGCCGACATCTTCGGCCTCTCGGGCCGGACAACCCCCGAAACCCACATGCGTTATGCGCAGTGGGCGATGCTCAATCCGTTAGCGCGCTACTTCTGGCGCCCGGCCGCCCTCGACGACACACGCCTGCCCTGGTCGCACGGCGCGCAGGCTGAAGAGAACTTCAGACGCCTGGCAGACCTGCGCTACCGCTTGATGCCATACTTGTACGGGCTGGCTTGGGAGGCGAGCCAGACGGGCGTGCCGATGGTCCGGCCGATGATGCTGGAGTTCCCCGCCGAGGCTTGGCTGCGCGAGGTCGACGACCAGTACATGCTCGGCGGTGCCTTGCTGGCGGCGCCGGTTCTGGAATCCGGAGCGCGATCCCGTCGCGTGCGCTTTCCGCCGGGCGAGTGGCACGACTTCTGGTCGGGAGAAACTCACCACGGGCCCGGCGTCATCGTGTGCCAGGCCCCGCTCGACCGGTTACCACTCTTCGTGCGCGGTGGTTCCTTGCTGCCGATGGGTCCGCTGCTCGCGAGCATATCCGATGCGCACGTGTTCGAGCAACTCTCGCTCCACGCGTGGCCGCCCTTCGCCGGTGTAACATCGGTGTACGACGACGATGGTCGAACGCGGGCCTATCAACGCGGCGAATTCAGCCGTACCCTCATTGAGTGTTCGCAGGAGGGCGACCGACTGCGGCTGTACGTCCACCCGACTCGCGGGGAGTTTGCCGGTCGGCCGAGGCGCTTCAAGATAGAAGCGGTCCTGCACCGGGCGCGTGCACCGCGTGAGGCGAGAATCGATGGGGAGACCGCCCGCGAGTGGGAATTCGACCCGGCGAGCGCGGAACTCCGCCTGTGTTGGGAATGCGACCCGACCCAAGGGAGTGAACTGCTGATTGGCTGGGGAGGTTGAGGCCGTTCGGCCCGCTGCAGCAAGGCCTATCGCGCGCGCCCCTCGCCCTCAGCCGATGTGAGAGTGGAGGATCCCGATGCCCAAGCGTGTGTTGGTCCTGGTCGCCCACCCGGACGACGCGGAGTTCTTTGCTGGCGGGACGATCGCCCGATTCGTCGCGGAGGGCGCACAGGTGCGCTACGTCATCGCCTCCGACGGCCGGCGCGGCTCCTTCACGCAGGCGAGCGAGGCATTGGCCCGCGTGCGTCAGGAGGAAGCGCAGCGCGCGGCACAGGTGATCGGCGCGCAGCCGCCGCTCTTGCTCGGATATCCGGACTTGGAACTGGATCGACTGGCGCCGGGCGTATTGCGTGAACGGTTCATCCTCGCGATTCGCGAATTCCGGCCGGACGCGCTCATCGCCGAAGACCCGTTCGCCTTGGGCGAACCCCATCCCGATCACCGCACGGTCGCGATCGCTGCGGTCGAGGCGGTCTCCTTTGCCATGCTTCCGCTGATGCATCCCGAGCACGCCCGCGAGGGCCTCGAGCCGCACTTTGTGACCGAGAAGTACTACTATGCCGAGAGCGGCGGGGTCCCCGACAAGGTTATTGACATCACCTCCACGATCGAGCGCAAGCTGGCAGCACTGGCGGAACACAAGACACAGATGGAATTCCTGGTGGAAGACGTGCGGCGTCAGGCAGAGCTGGCCGGGCTGGATCTGAGCGCCTTGTTGGGCGAGGCGGCCGGCGACCCGATGCTCGCGGTGGGTTGGGCCATGCGCTCGCAGGCGGCCGAGGTCGGGAAGAAGGGGGGATTTGCCTACGGCGAGGCTTTCCGTTACGCGCGCTTTCATCCGTTTGTGGAGGGGCTGCTCGGTCCCGCCTCGTAGGTATCGGGCGGACCTACGCGGGGTAGGGCGACTCGCGGCGTTCGAGGCTATACTCTGCGGCACGATTTCGCGGCTACACATCGATCCATCACCGGCAGTGAGGAGGATGGCATGCGTAAGCGCTCCGGCTATCGCTGGTTTGTTGTCGCGGTTTTCTTCCTTTTCATGCTGCTCCACCAAACCGACCGCTTGATGATAGGCTCGATGCAAGTGCCGATCATGGGCGAATTCAAGATCTCGGATTCGCAATGGGGGCTGGTCAACACCGGAGCGCTGTTAGTCGCTACGCTGCTCTACCCGGTGTGGGGCTACCTTTACGACCGCTACGCCCGCGCCAAGCTTCTTGCATTGGCCGCCCTTATTTGGGGCGCCACCACCTGGATGAGCTCGCTCGTGCGTTCGTTCCCAGCCTTTGTGGGCACTCGCGCGTCGACCGGCATTGACGACTCGTCCTACCCCGGGCTGTATTCGCTCGTGGCCGATTACTTTGGGCCAGATTTGCGCGGGCGGGTGTATGGGTTGCTGCAAGTAGCCCAGCCGCTAGGCTACCTGATCGGCATGGTGCTGGCCTTGATGGTCGCGCCGATGATCGGCGGTTGGCGCTCGGTCTTTTACATTACCGGATCGCTCGGGCTGCTGATTGCCGTGCTGATCTTCTTCGGCGTCAAGGAGATGCCGCGCGGTCAGGCAGAGCCCGAGTTCGAAGGGATCAAGGAATACGGTCAATTCCGCTTCTCGTGGGCCGAGGCCAAGCTGGCCGTGCAGAAGCGCTCGATGTGGTTCGTCTTTGCCCAGGGGTTCGCCGGTGTCTTCCCGTGGAATGTGATCACTTTCTTTATCTTCGGCTATCTCATTCGCGAACGGGGCTACGACAACAACTCGATACTGTTCACCATGGCGCCGATGATCCTGGTCCTGGCCCTCGGGTACTTTGTGGGCGGGTCGTTGGGCGATTGGCTCTTCAAGCGCACGCTTAACGGCCGGATCATTGTCTCAAGCGTGGGGGTCCTTCTGGGCGCAGTGTTCCTCTTTCTGGCGATACAAACCCCGGTGGCAAACCGCACCCAGTTCCTCGTGTTGATGCTCGTGGCTGCGTTATTCATGCCTCTCTCTTCGCCGAACGTCATCGCGACGATTTTCGATGTGACGACGCCCGAGGTGCGTTCGACGACCCAGGCGGTGGAGTACTTCATCGAGAACTCGGGGGCGGCCATGGCGCCGCTCCTGGCGGGCATCGTCGCCGATGCCACCAATCTGAAGACAGCGATCCTCTGGATTTGCATCTCAGCCTGGTTGCTGTGCTTCGTGATCTACCTGGGCGCGCTGTTCTTCATCCCGAAGGACATCCGCGCTCTGCGCGGCGAGATGCAGCGGCGGGCCGACCTGGAGCGCGCTAAGGCGCGTGCAGGCTAAGGAAAGAGCATTCACCGCAGAGAGCGCAGAGAACTCCCTGTGTGGAATGCTCCGTCGCTGGAACATGCTCGAAGGCGCGACTTTCGTGCCCACAGACAAGCCGCAAGACCCACCAGACCTCTCGGGGTCCTTGGTGGCTTCGGCGGTAAGTCTAACCCTTGACCCGTGAGGAGACTGGCCACGGTATGAAGATTGCGATTCTTGGTGCGGGTGGGGTGCGCACTCCGCTGCTAGTGCAGGCCGTGCTCATCCGCCGGGCTCGCCTGGGCGTCGATGAGCTGGCGTTGATGGACACCGATGCCGAGCGGCTGGAGCTGATGCGCCTCATCGCAACGCCCGAGGCCGACGCGCTCGCAGCCGGGCTGCGCATCACCCATACCACCCGCGCGCGCGAGGCCCTGCAGGATGCGGATTTTGTTATCACCACGTTTCGCGTGGGCGGGATCGAATCGCGCGTCATCGACGAACGCGTGCCGCTGGCCCACGGCGTGCTGGGCCAGGAAACGACCGGCCCGGGCGGGTTCGCCATGGCCATGCGCACGCTGCCGGTGCTGCTCGACTATCTGCGGTTGATGCGTGAAGTGTGCCCAAGCGCCTGGCTGATCAACTTCGCCAATCCGGCCGGGCTGCTGACCGAAGCATTGTGCGGCGCCGGCGGGTGGGCGCGGGCAGTTGGGATCTGCGACGCACCCAGCGGCATACAGCGCGTAGCGGCGGCCGCGCTGGGCACGACGCCCGAACGAGTGCACATGGACTATTTTGGGCTTAACCACCTGGGGTGGATGCGCTCCCTGGTTCACGATGGGCTGGATAGGGTGCCGCGCTTCATTAGTATGTTGCGCGAGGGCGCCCCGCTCCCCGGCCTGCCCTTCGACCCGAGCCTGGTCGCTGAGCTTGGCCTGATCCCGAATGAGTATCTGTACTACTACTACCACGCGCGCGAGGCGGTCGCCAATATCCTGCGCAGCGAGGAGACCCGCGGCGAGTTCCTGGTGCGCATCAACGGAGACCTGTTCGCGGCTTTGCGCGCACAAGCGGCGCGAGGCGCGACGGCTGAGATGGTGGCCGCCTACGGCGCCTACATGCGCCAGCGGGGGCACACCTACATGGCCAGCGAAACCGGGCACGACGATTGGCTCGCCAACGCAGATCTGGCGGTGGCCGAGGCGCTGGCAGCCGAAGGCTACGCCGGCGTGGCACTCAACCTGATGGAGGCTCTGCGTGGTAGCACGCCGCGGGTGATGGTGCTCAATATCCCGAACGCAGGCGCAATACACGGCATGGGCACGCGCGACGTGGTGGAGATTCCGACTGTGGTGAGCGCGGACTCCATCCGCCCGTTGTCGGTAGGCGAGATTCCGGCTCACTGCCTGGGGCTGATGCTTCAGGTGAAGGCTTACGAACAGCACACCATCCGCGCCGTGCTCGAGCACTCGTCCACCCTGGCGGTGAGCGCATTGGCTATCCACCCGCTGGTGGGCGACGTGCGCCTGGCGCGTGTGCTCGTGGATGAATACCGGCAGCGCCACGGGGCCCTGTTCCCCGCACTGGAATGATCCTCTCCACCCCGAACGAGGCCAACCCGCTGTGAGCCGCACGTTGGATGCCCTCGTGCTCGGCGATTACTGCCTGGATTTAGTCTTTACAGGCTTGCCCAAGCTGCCCGAGCTCGGCGTGGAGGTGGTCGCCAGCGGATTCGACCACCAGCCGGGCGGCGGAGGTTACACCTGCGCAGTCTCGATGGCGCGGCTGGGACTTAGCGTAGGGTGGGCGGTGGATTTCGGCGACGATCCCATGAGCGCCTTCGTCCGCCGGCGAGCGATCGAGGAGGGCCTGGATGCGGCGCTCTTCGTGGATCATGCGCGCCCGCTGCGGCACATCACCGTGGCCGCCTCCTTCCCTGAGGATCGGGCCTTCCTCGCCTTCTATGATCCCGAGCCACCGGTGCCTGCCGCCGTGCGTGCGCTCGCCACCACCTCGCCGCGCCTGGTGTTCGTTCCGGGTGTCTACCACGGGCCGCTGATCATCCCCGCCCGAGCCCTCATGCGTCTGCGCGGAGTCTCCTTGGTGATGGACGGCAACTCGACAGAGGACACCCATCTGGGTGTGGCCTCCGTCCGCCGGGCAATCGGCATGGCGGATATCTTTCTGCCCAACACGCTCGAAGCACGCCGCCTCACCGGCGAGACTGACCTGGCACGGGCGATGGCGCGCCTCTTGGAATTGTGTCCGCTGGTCGTTGTCAAGGATGGAGCGCAAGGCGCGTATGCCTGGGCGCGCGGCGGCACAATGGTCCACGCCCCGGCGATCGAGGTCGAGCCGCTGGACACGACCGGCTCGGGCGACGCATTCGACGCAGGATTCCTCGCGGCCTGGCTGGAACGCAAACCACTCGAAACGTGTCTGGTCTGGGGCAATATCGTCGGCGGGCGCTCGACCCTAGGTCCAGGCGGCACCTCCGTGCGCACCACGCGCCGAGATATCGAGGCGCAACTGTCTTCTCCCCGCTCGGGTTGACCCCACCTCATCCCGGCTCTGCCTGTTCGTGTTGAAAGCCCTCCCGAATCGAACGGAGACCATCTTGAGGAGGGCATAGCATGCATTGCGCTTACCCGCCTGCGAGCGACCTGCGCACAATTGGCCCCGCACGCGCAACCGTTCTCACGTTGGTCCTTTCGCTGGTGCAGCCGCCACGCCGCGCGACGCGCCTTCTGAGCGCAGCCGATGCGCGGTATCGCGACATCGGCTTTGTCATGGATGGCGCCTCACGCATGGATTACGAGCGCCGACTGGCCGAAACCAAAGAGCGGTTGGCTGCTCCCGCGTTCGAGAGCATTTGGCGGGAGGGGCAGGCACTCTCCCTTCGACCGCTCAGCCGATCTGGCACTGCGGGCCGAACCCGCGCTGCAGGATGCGCAGGCTTTATGGACGTGTGACCGTCTAGCGAATGCAAAGGACCCGCCCGAAAGGGCGGGTCCTGACATTTAGATCGAAGGATGCGGCCATGGCGGGCGCGCCGCAGGGCGGGCTAGCCGAAGGATTTAGCCAGAGCAACAGCGCGGCTGGCATCCGGTGCGTATCCGTCGGCGCCAATCTCCTTGGCAAACGCCTCCGTCACCGGCGCCCCACCGATCATGACTTTCACCTTCTGGCGAACTCCCACGTCTTCCAGCGCCTCGATGACCGACTTCATGTTCTTCATGGTCGTGGTCAACAGGGCCGACATGCCCACCAAGGTGGCACCGCTCTCGCGCGCCACGCTGGCGAACTTCTCGGGCGGCACATCCGTGCCCAGGTCGATGATCTCGAACCCGGCGCCTTCGAGCATCATGGCCACCAGGTTCTTGCCAATGTCGTGCAGGTCCCCTTTGACCGTGCCGATGACCACCGTGCCGCGCATTTGCACGCCGCCCTTGGAGAGGTGCGGCTTGAGCAGGGCCAGGCCGGCCTGCATGGCGCGCGCGGCGATGAGCATCTCGGGCACATAGAACTCGCCGCATTCGAAGCGTGCTCCCACGACGCCCATGGGAGCGATGAGCGCCTCATTGAGAATCGCTTGCGGGTCGAGCCCCGCCTCCAATGCTTCGCGTACCTTAGCTTCCACCACTGCGCGCTTACCGAGGATCACGTTCTCTGCGATTTCCGTGAGCAGCGTTTGCATAGGTTTCTCCATGACACACCTTCAAGTATCCGGGCTGCAGGTCCGGTAGGTATGGCGGTGAGGATGGTTGAGAGTTCAGGGCGACACTGCTGAGGGGCGAACGCACGCGGCGCCTTACGGTGCCGCTGTCGATCCGAAAGGATTCGCGTTCGCGCCCCGTGGGGACCAGAGGCCGTTCTCAGTACCCGACGATCACCCGTGTGCGCCGTCGCTTCGTATTGTGAAGGTGGTAACATTCTAGCATTCAGGTTGCGGAGTGTCAATTCGCACACGCCGCGAGGCCGGCATTGGGCTTTGGGCTGTGTCGGCGGAGCGGGCAAGATGCATGCGCGCACGGCATGTGTCGTCTGTGCGTTGACACCTCGTGATGCGTGTGCTAGCATCGAACCGCGCGCAGCAGAAACCGCCGCCCGCGCGTGAAGAGCAGGAGGCCCTGCCTCATGACCCGACCCAATGTGCATGCGGTGCATCGTTCGTGGGAGCGCGAGTACCCGGTCGTGGAACGGGCCGAAGGCATTTACCTCTTCGACCGCGAAGGCAAACGCTACATCGACGGTTCGGGAGGGTCGGCCGTTGTCACGGCGATCGGGCACGCCGTGGACGAGGTGCCGCGGGCCATGTACGCCCAGGCGCAGAAATTCTCTTTCTCGCCCGCCCACGCGTTCACCCATGCGCCAATGCTCGACCTGGCGGACCTGGTGGTGGATCTCGCGCCGGGCGAATTGAAGGGCAACAGCCGGGTATGGTTTACCTGCACCGGCACGGATGCCACCGATGACGCTGTTCGCCTGGCGCGGCAGTACTGGGTGGAGCGAGGCAAGCCGGGCAAATATCAGATCATCAGCCGCTGGCAGGCCTTCCACGGCAACTCGATTTCAGGGGCGGGCTACTCGGGGTTGGTGGCACGGCGCAAGTTGTTTCTGCCCATGTTTGTCGAGTCGCCGCACATTCCGCCCGCCTTCTGCTACCACTGTCCGTTTGAGTTGACTTTTCCCTCCTGCAAACTGAAGTGCGCGCGGGCGCTCGAGACGGCCATCCGCCAGCAAGGCGCAGAGAACGTCGCGGCGTTCATTGCCGAGCCAGTGGTGGGCGCGTCGCTGGCTGCAGTGCCGGCGCCCGAGGGGTACTTCGAAACTGTGCGGGAGATCTGCGATCGATATGAGATCCTGTTCATCGCCGACGAGGTGATGACCGGTTGGGGACGCACGGGCGCAATGTGGGGGATCGAGCACTGGGGTGTGACACCCGACATCCTCACCTCGGCCAAGGGTGTCACCTCCGGCTACACCCCGCTAGCGCTGGTCATCGCGCGCGACGATATATGGGCGGTGCTGGAGAAGGCCCGCTCGCCCTTCCGCGCCGGTCACACGTTCAACGCCAATGCCGTATCCTGCGCAGGTGCGATCGCCGCCATCCGCTACCTGGTGGATCACAACCTGATGCAGAATTCACGCGAGCGCGGGCTCCAGGCGCAGGCCGGGCTGCGCCGCATCATGGAACATCATCCGATCGTCGGCGATGTGCGCGGGCTGGGCCTGATGTTCGGGCTGGAGTACGTGCGCAATCGGGAAACGCGCGAGCCCTTCCCGCCCGAGCTACACATGAGCGCGCGGATCGACCAGGCCGCTATGCGCCTGGGCCTCGTCACGTACCCGTGCTCCGGGGCGGTGGAGGGCGTGCTGGGTGATATGACCCTCTTTGCCCCGCCGCTCGTCATTGCCGCCGCCGAATTGGACGACCTGTTGAGCATTCTCGACCGGGCCATCGGCGAGGTTGAGGGCAGCCTGCCTACGGCATGACCCGGCCGGCGCATGGGCCGCCCTCGACGGTGCGCGCCGCGCCTCAATCATCGGTACAATGCTTGTTGCCGCGTCAGGGGAGTTCGCGCCCTGACGCGTTTTGCAGACTCATCCGCTCTGAGAAGGGACCTCCACACCATGCAGACCGTACTTAAGGGCACCACGCGTGAAGCGATCCTCGACACGGAGGGTCAGGCCGTGATCGTCGGCGAGCGCATCAACCCCACCGGACGCAAGAAACTCGCGGCAGCGCTTCAGGTGGGCGACATGGCGCTGGTGCTGGAATCGGCTGCCGCCCAGGTGGCGGCCGGCGCCGAAGTGCTGGATATCAACGTCGGCGTGCCGGGCCTCGACGATGTGGCCATGCTGCCCAGAGTGGTGAGCGCGGTGGCCGAAGCGATGGGCGTGCCGGTCTGCATCGACACTCCCAACCCGGCCGCGCTCGCGGCGGCGCTCAAGGTGGTTCCCGGCAAGCCGCTGGTCAATTCGGTCAACGGTGAAGAGGCCTCGTTGCGTTCGGTGCTGCCACTGGTCAAAGATCGAGGAGCGGCGGTCATTGGCCTGACGATGGACGACAACGGCATTCCCATGGATGCGGAGTCGCGGGTGAAAGTGGCGGGCAAGATCCTCGAGCGGGCGGCCAAACTGGGGATCCCGGCCGAGGACGTGATCATCGACCCGTTGGTGCTGACCGTGGGCGCCGACAGCCATGCCGGCATGGTGACGCTGGCGACGATTGAGCGCGTGCACAAGGAATTTGGGGTGAGTATCAACCTGGGGGCCAGCAACGTTTCCTTCGGGCTTCCCGACCGCCACACGATCAACCAGGCCTTTCTGGCGCTGGCGGTCGGGCGCGGGGCGAATTGCCTGATCACCGATCCGGGCAAACTTGCCGGCATAATTCGCGCCACCGATCTGCTCCTTGGCCGCGACGAGTATGCAGCGCGTTACATCGCCTATTTCCGCGCGCTGCCCAAGGTGACGGTCTAACCTCATGCCGGTTCGCCGCGATTGGACTCTGGCGCTCGATGCTGACCTCGTTCTGCGCGGGCAGGGGGCCGACCCAGCCGTCATCCGCGGGCGCAGCCGGGCACTGGTCGCCATAGCCGAAGATGCCCTGGCCGCCGCACGGCCGTTGATCGCACCGGCCGTCCTGTACCGCGTGGTGGAGGTCGAAGGCCTGCGGCACGAGCGGCTGACACTCGAGGGAGGAGCGCACCTTTCAGGCACGCTCGTGGCTCAGCACCTGGGCAGTGCCCAGCGTGTGGCGGTCGCCTTGTGCACTATCGGTCCGGCGCTCGAAGACTACGCAGCGGAGGTCATGCAAGACGATCCGAGCCTGGGCCTGGCACTGGATGGGTGCGGTTCGGCTGCCGCGGAGGCCCTGGCCAATAGCGCCTGCCGTTACTTCGAGTCGCTGGCGGCCGAAGCGAGCGAACAGGCAACGATGCCGCTTTCTCCCGGGATGATCGGCTGGTCGGTCGAATCCGGCCAGCCGGAACTGCTGGCGCTCGTTGATACGCAGGAGATCGGCGTTCACGCAGCGACCTCGGGCATGATGCATCCGCGCAAGACGGTTTCGTTCGTGGTCGGGCTCGGGCCCGAGGTGACAGCCGGCGGGCGCGCCTGCGACTACTGTAACCTTCGTGAGACGTGCAACTACCAGGACCATTACTCCTGAGGCATCTCGGAGCAATCCCTCGCATTCCCCGTCGGGCACCACGCGTAAACCGCCCCGCCTGCGCGAATCACGCTTGCTCCCATGCTCGGCTCGCACTGCTGGGCGGGAACTGGCTCGGATTCCATCCAGTACATCTGCCTATTGCCGCGGTCCAGCGGGCCATCTATACTGTTGGTGTCGGTGAGCGTTCTGGGTACAGGTGCACTCGCCGAATGGACGCGACAGTTGAATACGGGGTCTGCGCGGAGGGGGACACCCATTGTCGACGGGGCGAGCTCAGAGGGGGCGCCCCGTTGACTGTTTAAATGGGCGTGCGCTTGGTTATGCGTGATTCCACGTTGGCAGTCCGCGGCCAAAACAAGGCCTTGGCGAGCCTCCAGTGAGACGGCACGGATTCTGCAGCCTCCGACCACCACCAGAGAGTGACCTGATACTTCGGAGGGTGCCGTGTCGTGGTTGGAGATTGCCGGTTGGGCGGTGGCCGTGCTCGTGGGCCTGTGGCTCTTGCGTCACGTGATTCACTTCGTGGCCAGTTCGATTCGCTGCGTTGGCGCCCTGCTTCTCATCGCGCTGGCAGCCGGGCTGTTGGCCGTCATCGGCCGCTATGTCCTGGCGTGGACCGGGCGCGGATAGGCAACCGCAGCAAGGGAATATCGTTAAGACGCGACCGCGTGGCTCCTGCCACGCGGTCGTTGCGTTTTTCCGCGGGTTTGAGAGTACCCCGGCGAGTGATAGGCCGAGGGCGGGGAGCCGATGGACAAGGAAGGCGCCCCATTGCCGCCAATGCCTGGCCTCGCCGGCCGTGCACGGCATTGTGGAGTTGTGCCGGTGACGGTATAGTTGGGGAGGCAGGCGCCCCCCGAGAATCCTCACGGCGCTTGGCGGCCGGATCCTCGGAGAGAGGCATGACCCAAAAGAGCAGCGTACTCATCACCGGTGCCAACGGCGAAGTGGGTCACGGGTTGATCGCCCATCTGAGCCGCGACGCGCAACTTGCCATCGTGGCCACCGACATCCAACCCCTCGACCCGGCGCTGCAAGCCATTCCCCTGACGTTCGTGCAAGGCGATATTCTCGACCCGACGCTGCTCAAACAGCTCTTCGAAGGCCGCGCCTACCGAACGATCTTCCACCTGGCCTCGATCCTCTCCACCAAGGGCGAGCGCAGCCCGGAGCTGGCATTCCGCGTGAACGTCGACGGCACCTTTGCCCTGCTGATGCGTGCCGTGCAACAAGCGCGCGAGCAGCAGCGCACGATGAAATTCCTCTACCCCAGTTCGATCGCGGTCTACGGCTTGCCGGATGCGGACACCAAACGCGCGGCGGGGCAGGTGATGGAGGACGCCTGGTGCTTCCCGGCCACGATGTATGGCTGCAACAAGCTGGCATGTGAGAGCCTGGGCACCTACTTCGCCCGTCACTACCGACGGCTGGATGAGCCGCGATCGGGCTACGGCCTCGACTTTCGTTCGGTGCGCTTCCCGGGACTCATCAGTGCGCAGACGGTGCCAACCGGCGGCACGAGCGACTACGGCCCCGAGATGCTTCACCATGCAGCCCAGGGGCTGGCCTATGAGTGCTTCGTCCGCGAGGATGCCTGCCTGCCCTTCATGGTCATGCCCGATGCCATCCGCGCGCTGCTCCTGTTGGAGGCCGCCCCGCGCGAACGGTTGGCCCGTTTGGTCTACAACGTCTCGAGCTTCTCGCTCTCGGCCGGCGAGATCTATCGCCTCACGCTGAAGGCCTTTCCGGCCGCGGAAGTGAGTTTCGTCCCGGACGTCAACCGCCAGGGCATTGTCGACTCCTGGCCCTGTGATGTGGACGATACGGCGGCGCGCCGCGAGTGGGGCTGGTATCCGGAATATGACCGGACGCGCGCCTTCGACGAGTATCTGATCCCGGCCATTCGTGAGCGCTACCGCGCCAGCGCCGGCTAAGCTCAAGGTCCGGCCCGCGCGAATCGCGCCGGTAACGAAACCACACCGGCATTGCCTTGGGCCGTTCCGCTGTGCAGCGTGACGACCAGGCCCTCTCCAGCGCGAGTCCCCTCTGCACGGAGGACATCCTCATGGAAGCCAACGGCGGTCTCCGGATCAATCGCAGGGCATTCGTTCAATCGCTGGCCATCCTGTTCGTGTTGATGATCGTGGCCGGCATTCTCACGCGCGTCATCCCCTCCGGCCAGTTCGCGCGCACAACGGCCGAGGGCCGGGAGTTGATTGTCCCCGGGTCATTCGAATACACAGCGCGCCCTGCTTACGCCGTTTGGCGCTGGTTCACCGCGCCGTTCGAGGTGCCCTTCGCGCAAGGCGGGCTGACGGTCATTGTCATCATCGTCTTCATCCTGCTGGTCGGCGGCGCGTTTGCCGTGCTCGACAGCAGCGGGATCATCCGTGCCGCATTGGCCGGCTTGGTGAAGCGCTTCGGCGGACGCAAGTACCTGCTCTTGATGCTCATCACGCTCTTCTTCATGGTGCTGGGTGCATTCTTCGGTATCTTCGAGGAGGTGGTGCCGCTCGTGCCGGTGATGGTGGCGCTTTCGTATTCGCTCGGCTGGGATGCCCTGGTAGGGCTGGGCATGAGCATTTTGGCGACCAACATGGGATTCTCGGCTGCGGTGGCCAACCCCTTCACGATCGGCGTCGCCCAAAAGCTGGCCGGGCTGCCGCTCTTCTCGGGTGCCGGGCTGCGCCTGGTGATCTTCGCCGTGGTGTACGCTATCCTGGCGGCCTTCCTGGCGGCGTACGCACGGCGCATCGAGCGTGATCCGAGTGCTTCGCCGCTGCACGGACAGGACGATGCCGAACGCCGCAAGTATCAACTGCCGTTAGGGGAGACGATTGCCGGCAGCCCGCGCATGGGGAGGGCCCTGGCTTGGTTCTTGGGAGCCACGGTGCTGATCCTGGTCGTCCTGGTCGCCAGCCCGATAGTGCCTGCGCTGTCCGACCTCGCGCTGCCGCTGGTGGGTGTCATTTTTCTCATTGGCGGCGTGGGAGCGGGGCTGCTTTCGGGTGCGGGCGGTCGCAATGTGTTGGCTGGGCTGGCCCGCGGCGTGGTGAGCATCTTGCCGGCCGTGCCGCTCATCCTGATGGCCGTATCCGTCAAGCACATCGTCGTGCAGGGCGGCATCATGGATACGATTCTGTTCGCCGCTTCACGCCCCTTCGCGGCCGCCAGCCCGTTCCTGGCTGCACTGCTCATCTACGGTCTGGCCCTGATCATCGAGTTCTTTGTGGCCTCCGGCTCGGCCAAGGCATTCCTCATGATGCCCATTCTGCTGCCGCTGGCGGACTTGATCGGGGTTACGCGCCAGGTAACGGTGACCGCTTACTGCTTTGGCGATGGTTTCTCGAACCTCGTCTACCCGACCAACCCGGTCTTGCTGATCTGCCTGGGGCTGACGGTGGTCAGCTTCCCGAAGTGGCTGCGCTGGTCGCTCGGTCTGTGGATGTGGATTCTCCTGGCAACCATCGGGTTCCTCGGGCTGGCGGTGGCTATCGGTTACGGCCCCTTCTAGTAGCGGGCTGAAGATACGCTTCTCACCAACCCCTTGCAGGGTGATCGATGATGAGTGAACAACCGCTTCCTCATGGTGAGGCGATATTCCGGGTTGCGGATGCTCTCGAGGCAATACGGCGGCAATGGCCGGTTGCGAGGCTCGAGAGCCATGCTGTCGGCGCGGGCAAGGACTTGACCAGCGACGTGCTGTGGGCCGAACCGCAGCAACCTGACCATTGGATTGTGCTCACCAGCGGGTTGCACGGCATCGAAGGCCGGCTTGGGGCGGTGATGCTCGATCTTTTCGTGCGGGAATTTGTGCCGCGACTCGACCCGCGCACGACGGGCATTGCGCTGGTGCATCCGGTCAACCCGTGGGGCATGCGTTTTGGGCGCCGGACGAATGCAAGCGGGGTCGACCTCAACCGCAACTTCGTGTGGGACTCGACCGGCAGCACGCCCTCCGACCGGTTGTACGACCGGCGTTCCAACCTCGAGTACGGCGAACTTGGCACTCTCAACCCGAGGCGGCCGGTTCACAGCCTCGGGCGCAGCACCCTTGAATTCGGCGCGGGGCTGGCAATAGGGCTGATGCGAATAGGGCCGCGGCGGCTGAGCCGTGCGACGCTGCTCGGCCAGTATGCCGACCCGCAGGGTGTGTACTTCGGCGGCCACGAGCGTCAGGAGGAGACGAAGCGGCTGGCTGAACTATTCGAACGGGCGCTTACGCGCTCAAGCCGCGTTGTCTTGCTCGATATGCACAGCGGCTATGGACCGCGTTTTCAGATGAGCGTCGTTGCCTCGCCGCTGGCGCCCGAGCCCGCGGCGGAGACCGCGCGCCGGATACGATACCCGCGCGTGGTCAAAGCCACGGGCGAGGAGTTCTACGCCATCAGCGGGGATATGATCGACTACATCTACAAATTGCGCGAAGCACGCTTTCCGGACCGGCACCTGTTCGCGGCTGCATTCGAGTTTGGTACATTCGGTGAGTCCTTCAGCGCACTGCTGCGAAGCTTGCGAATCACCATCTTGGAGAATCAGGCTTACCTCAATGGAGCGTCGGATTCGGCAGGGCGCTGGATCCAGCATGAGTGGCGCGAGTTGTACTATCCGGGCGAGACACGCTGGTGGGGATGCGCGCGCGCCAACGCGCGACAAGCGTTCGAGGGAATCCTGCGGGCGGAGGGGATGGTAGCGTGAGCACGGCGGTGATGTGAGCGG
>JBGOXY010000026.1:0-16215 GCA_041479415.1 Anaerolineae bacterium | reverse complement strand
GCATGTCTAAAGTCTTGCTGCTCGAAGATGACCGCGACATGGTGACTTTGCTGCGCACCTTCCTTGAATTGGAGGGCTTCACCGTGCGCGCCCTGACCCTGGGCGAACCGGTGATGCCGCTGGTCGAGAGCGAGAATCCCGACGTCGTATTGCTGGATGTATTCCTGGCTGGTCAGAATGGCATGCAAATACTGGAAAGCATCCGTGCTCATCCGCGCCTGGGGGCAACCCGGGTGGTGATGGTGTCGGGGATGGACGTCTCGATCGAGTGCAAGAAGAAGGGCGCGGACGCCTTCTTGCTCAAGCCGTATATGCCGGACGACCTTGTCCGGCTGCTGAAACCAACCGCCGACGGCGCATCACCCGCGGCATGAGGCGTCCGGCCACCTCGCGTTCCGGCCGGGACATTGAGCATTCAACAGAATGAGATTGCTGTGAGTCGTCGTTCACCACACAAACCACGTCAGTGGTACACCATTGATCTGCACTTGCACACCCCCGCCTCTTCGGATTTCCAGGAGCCGGAGGCATCCTTCTTAGATGTCTTGCGCCGGGCGGAGGCCCGGGGCCTGGCGGCGATCGCCTTTGCCGACCACAATACGGTGGCCGGCTACCGCCGCATGCAGGAAGACATCGCCTTTCTCGAGCAGCTCGGCCGCAGCGGTCGCCTGACCGAGGAGGAACGGCGCCGGCTGGAGGAATACCGCACGCTGCTGAAGAAGGTGCTCGTCTTTCCGGCCTTCGAGTTCACCGCCACGCTGGGCTTCCACGTCATCGGCATCTTCCCGCCTTCCAAGTCGATCCGCGAGATCGAACACATCTTGCTCGACCTCAACGTGCCGGTCGACCAACTCGACCTGGGTTCGTCGACGGTCGGGGCCACAGCCGATGTGCTCACCGCCTACCGCCGCATTCACGAGGGTGGGGGGCTGGCGATTGCCGCGCACGCGAACTCCTCTAACGGCGTCGCACTGCGCGGTTTCGATTTCGGCGGTCAGACCAAGATCGCCTACACTCAGGACCCGCATCTGGCCGCGCTAGAGGTCATCGACCTGGAGCAGCGCGGGCGCCATTCGACGGCCGCCTTTTTTAGCGGCACCAAGCCCGAGTACCCGCGGCGCATGCACTGCATTCAGGGGTCGGATGCCCACCGCTTGCGCGCCGACCCGGGCAACCGAAAGAACCTGGGCGTGGGCGACCGCGCCACGGACGTGGCCTTGCCGGAGCTCAGCTTCGAGGCCTTGCAGGAACTCTTCGAAAGCGACGACTTCGCGCGCACGCGTCCGCACCGTGCCGCGCGCGAGGAGGCCTTCGATTTCATCCAGCAGGCACGCAGCGAGGGGCCGTCCATTAATCAGGACTTTCACGACAGCCTGACCGTGCGCGGCGGCAAACTGTACGAGATCATTGCCGACGTGTGCGCCTTTGCCAACGCCAATGGCGGCATGCTCTACATCGGAGTCAGCCCCAACGCTCAGGAGGCACCGCTCGGGATACAAAATCCCGCCCAGGCCGTCGAGCAGCTCGAGAAGGAGCTCGGCGCCAAGATCAGCCCCGAGCTGCACTGCACGGTGGATGTGCAGGAGACCGGCGGCAAAAAGGTCATCCGCATCATTGTCCCGCGCGGTGATGACCCGCCCTACGCGGTGGACGACAACAAAATCTACATCCGCGACGAATCCGAAACCGGAGTGGCGGTGCGCGACGAGATCGTCGACCTGGTGCTGCGCGGCCAGCGCCGCGCCCTCACCGAGGTTGAGCCCGCGGTTGCCGCCGTGCCGCTGGCGGAGACCCCGGAGCCGCCCGCGGGCGGCGAGAAGCCCGCGCCGTCACTGGCCGCCCCGCGCACGGGCGTGGAGGTCGTGAGTTCCGAAGATCGTGATGGAACGCGCTACTACACCATGCGCGACCTGCGCAACGGCAACGTGGTCAAGAACGTGACTCAAGCCTCGGCCCGCCGCCTGTGGCACTACGCCATCACCGAATTCTCGGCCCTGCCGCCCCTCGAGAAGCTGAACTGGGTGGGCGATCTGGCGCTGCTCAAGAAGCGCAGCCACCGCGGCGTGAGCCGCTACGACCTCCTGCAACGCACTCCGCAAGGCGTGCGCGCCTTCTTCGGCGTCACCCAGGACGGCATCCACGGCGAGTGGAAGCTGGTGGTCGGCCCCGAAGAGGAGTAACGTGCGGCTGCGTGAGTTCCGCTTCCCGAGCGACTACCCAGCCGCACTCGACCTGTGGCAGCGCTCTGGCCCAGGGGTCCACGTCGGCCCTTCCGACACCCGTGAGGAAATCGCCCGAAAAGTCGAACGCGACCCGGATCTCTTCTTGGTGGCCGAGACAGAGGGACGCATCGTCGGCACGGTGATCGGCGGATTCGACGGGCGCCGAGGCATGGTTTATCACCTGGCGGTCGACTCCGCCGAGCGGAAGCGGGGCCTTGGGCGGCAGTTGATGGATGAGGTGGAGCTGCGCCTACGCAACAAGGGCTGTTACAAGGCGTACCTGCTGGTCATGGATGGCAACGCCGCCGTCGAGTTCTACAAGAACCTGGGTTGGGAGGAGATGGCGATTACCCTCCTGGGCAAGGTGCTGCGCTGACCTGCCGCGCGGCCGATATTCGATATGCCCCGTACATACGATCTGGCCGCCGTCCGTGAAATCCTCGAAACCGATCGTCCGTGGGCGGCCTATGCCCTGGGGGACCTGACTCCCGGGTTTGTCGAACACAGCGAATGGTATTGGACCGGGCCGCGCACGCCGGCAGTGGTGCTGCTCTATCGGCGCGAAGCCACGCCGGTCCTCTTCTCTCTCGGCCCAGACCCCGAGGTGCAGGCCATCCTGCACGAGTTGCCCCGCCTTGCTTCTGCATACCTCTCGATTCCCGTCCCTCATATGGATCTGGTTGCAGAGCAAGCCCCCATCCTGGGGCGGATGGCGATGAATCGCCTGCAGCTCGATCCGGCGGCCTTTGCTCACGATGAGGTGCCAAGCGCGCTGCGCCTTGGGACAGAGGATTTGCCTGCGCTCCACGCGCTCTTCGCGGACGGCGGGTCGAACCATGAGGCGCCAGACTTCTTCGCGCCGTGGATGGTGAAGCAAGGGGTTTACTACGGGGTCTACGAGCAGGGGGAACTGATCGCCGCTGCAGGCACCCACCTGGTGGCCGCGCAGACTGGGGTTGCGGCAGTGGGCAACGTGTACACGCGGCGCGATCGTCGGGGGCGCAGGCTGGCTCGTCACACCACCGGCGCGGTGACCGCGGCGCTTCTGGCGCTGGGCATCCCAACCATCGTGCTCAACGTCAATCAGAAGAACGCCGGAGCTCTCCACGTTTACGAGGCGCTCGGCTTCCGGCAGGTCTGCCCATTCTGGGAGGGGCGCACCGGCGCGTGGAGCGACGCGTCCGCGCCTGTGCAATCCGGCCGGTGAGGGTGCCTCTCGCCGTGGGGGCGAGGCGCGCGCCGCGGGTCGTACATCACGCGGCCAAAGACGTTTCGCCAATGAGCGGCGAAGGAGAGATATCCGTGCGAGTGGCCATCTTGACCGTATCCGATCGATCGGCGCGCGGCGAGCGCGAGGATCTCTCCGGCCCGGCACTGCGCGCCCTGGTGGAGGCTCGCGGCTGGCAGGTGACGCAGACGGCCGTCGTGGCCGACGATCGCGAGGCCGTCCGCGCCATACTATGCCGGTGGTGCGATGAAGACCTGGCCGAGGTTGCCCTCACCACTGGAGGCACCGGTTTTGCGCCCCGCGATGTGACTCCCGAGGCGACACAGCAGGCGATAGAGCGGGAAGCCCCCGGTCTGGCCGAGGCGATGCGTGCCGGGTCGCTCGCGGTGACGCCGCACGGCATGCTGTCGCGCGGCGTGGCGGGCATCCGCCGGCGGTCGCTGATCATCAACTTGCCTGGCAGCCCGCGCGCCGCGTGTGAGAGCTTGCAGACCGTCCTGCCGGTGCTCGAGCACGCAGTGGATCTCTTGCGGGAGCGTCCGCAGGCTGAGGGCGGTCACCATCGGATGTCGGCCTAACCTGCACGGTTGGGCCACGGCATCCCCCCTGAAGCGAGGCACACGATGAAGACGCCGATCTCGCGCCGCGATTTTCTGCGGGGCTCATTGCTGCTCTCGGGCGCCGCCCTCGGCGGGTGCCGCGCGCGACCTGCTGCGGGGCGCACGCGTGTGCTGCGCGTGGCTCATGTGACCGACATCCATGTTGAAGCGCGAAGCCGCGCCCGCGTGGGTATCGCGCAGGTCATTGGGCACATCCACGCGCAGCAGGATGCGCCGGACTTCATACTCAACACCGGCGATTCGATCATGGGCTGACTGGCAACGCCGAAGGAGTACGCCCTGGTCCGCTGGGAAACCTTTGCCACGGTGATGCGCGAAACCTGCCGCATTCCGGTCTATCATGCCATCGGCAACCACGATGTGTGGGGCTGGGGGCTGCCGCAGGCCGATACGACAGACCCGCTGCACGGCAAAGGCATGGCGTTGCAAGCCCTCGGACTCGCTCAGTGCTACTATGCATTCAACAGCGGCGGATGGCGTTTCATCGTGCTCGAGAGGACCCATCCGCAGGAACTCGAATCAGAAATACCGTACACAGGCAGATTGGACGAGGAACAGTACGCCTGGCTGGAGGCGGAGCTTGTGGCGACGGACGCGGCGACGCCCGTGTGCGTTGCCTCGCACATCCCGATCCTTTGTGCCTGCGAGTTCTTCGACGGCGATCTAGCCGCGAGCGGCAACTGGGTTGTGCCCGGCGCGTGGATGCACATCGATGCTGGTCGGCTGCGGCAACTCTTCCTGGCTCACGCGAATGTACGCCTGTGTTTGAGCGGGCACGCGCATCAGGTGGACCGGGTGAAGTATTTGGGCGTGCGCTATTCATGTGATGGCACCATCTCGGGCAACTGGTGGCAAGGTGCATATCTCGACTGCCCACCCGGATATGTCACGGTTGACTTGTACGATGACGGATCGAGCGAAATCGAATTCGTCGCGTCCGAGGCTGGCTAGCGGCCGGGGGAGTCGCTTGCTCGCCCGCTGGAGCATAGATGAGGCGCACCGGTGGCCGCCGCTCGCGGCCCCATGCCCTGCGGCCCGGGGGGGACGTGCGCGAAAGGCTATGTTTGTGGCCGATTCCCGATCTTGACCGTGCCGAACGCTTGGTCTATAATTACAGTTTCAGAAGCCAACCAGCGAAATCGCGCTTGGGCACCGCCCCACGCGCCGGTTTCGCTTTGCCTGCTAAAGTTGAACATGCGTTCGCCGCAAAGGCGTGCGCCCAGCATCCCCGGAGGGTGAAGCGTGGAATCCAAGGGCATTACTGCGATCCGAGTGAGTCTGGCCTCCCCCGAAACGATTCGCAGCTGGTCATATGGCGAGGTCCTGCGGCCGGAGACGATCAACTATCGCCGCCTGCGCCCCGAGAAGGACGGTCTCTTCGACGAAGCCATCTTTGGCCCCACGCGCGACTGGCAATGCTACTGCGGCAAGTATAAGAACATCCGCCATCGAGGCGTCATTTGCGATAAGTGCGGCGTGGAAGTGACACGCTCCTCGGTGCGACGCGAGCGGATGGGCCACATCGAGCTGGCGGCACCGGTCGCGCACGTGTGGTACACGCGCCGTGTGCCCTCCTACCTCGGTCTGCTGCTCGACATCTCGCGCCGCAACCTCGACCGCGTGCTGTACTTCGCGCAATACGTCATCACCCAGGTGGACGAGGATGCGCGCCAGAAGGCGCTGCACCGACTGGATGATGAGGTGGAGCGCGTGGAGCACCGCCAGGGCGAAGAGATCAATCAGAAGATCGCCCAGGTAAAAACCTCGCGCGACCGCCGCCTGGCCGAGCTCGAGGTGCGCATCCAGCGCACGCGTGAGAAGTTCGACGAGGACGTCAGCGAGCGCCTCGACCCCCTCATCAAAGAGGGGCAGAAGATGGAAACCTCGCTGCGCGAGAAGCAGGGCTCGACCATCCGCGTGCCGATCGAGTTCGAAGCCACGCGCACCCAAATTGCCGATAAGGGCACGACCATTGGCCCCAAGCACCTTTCGATCCTGCAGAAGGCAGTCAAATCCCGCCTGGAAGAGATCGAAGACGAACTGAAGGAAAAGCGCGACCGCGCCATCGAGAAGATCAAGGGCGAGATGGACAAGGTGCGCGCCGAAGCCGAAGAGAACCTGATCGCGCTGCGCAATCAACTCGAGGACCAGGCCCAGACGGTGCGCGAGGAGCTCGTCAAGGAGCGCGAAGAGTTGCTGGAGATCCAACCGCTCTCGTTCATCGGCGAGAGCCGCTACCGCGAGCTGAAGACACGCTGGGGGCAGGTGTTCCGCGCGGAGATGGGCGCCGAGGCTTTTTACGAAATCCTGCGCAACCTCGACATGGACAAGATGGCCGACAGCCTGTGGCGCGAGGTGCGCACGACCAAATCCAAGCAGCGCAAGAAGAAAGCCACCAAGCGCCTCAAGGTAGTGGAAGCTTTCCGCCGCTCGGGAAACCGCGCCGAGTGGATGATCCTGACCGTTCTGCCGGTCATCCCGCCCGAATTGCGCCCGATGGTGCAACTGGATGGCGGGCGCTTTGCGACCTCCGACCTGAACGACCTGTACCGCCGGGTGATCAACCGCAACAACCGCCTCAAGCGACTGATTGAGCTCGGCGCGCCGGATGTCATCGTGCGCAACGAGAAGCGCATGCTGCAGGAGGCGGTCGATTCGCTCATCGACAACTCGCAGCGTGGCAAAGCCCTCTCGCGGCGGGGGCGGCGCGAACTGAAGTCGCTTTCGGACATGCTCAAGGGCAAGAAAGGCCGCTTCCGCCGAAACTTGCTCGGCAAGCGCGTCGACTATTCGGGCCGCTCGGTGATCGTGGTGGGCCCCAAGCTCAAACTCTACCAGTGCGGCCTGCCCAAGGTGATGGCCTTGGAGCTCTACCGGCCGTTTGTCATCGCCAAACTCGTGGCTTACGGATACGCCAACAACGTCAAGGGCGCGCGGCGCTTCATCGAGCGCGAGCGCCCGGAAGTGTGGGAGGTGCTGGAGGAGGTCATCGGCGACCGGCCGGTGTTGCTCAACCGCGCGCCCACGCTGCACCGCCTGGGCATTCAGGCCTTCGAGCCGGTGCTGGTGGAAGGCAAGGCCATCCACATTCACCCGCTCGTGTGCGCCGCCTTCAACGCCGATTTCGACGGCGACCAGATGGCCGTGCACGTGCCGCTCTCCGAGCGCGCTGTGGAAGAGGCACGCACGCTCATGCTCTCCACGCGCAACCTGCTCAAGCCGGCCGACGGCGAGCCGGTGGTGGGCCCCACCAAGGACATGGTCTTGGGGGTGTACTACCTAACGATGGCCGACGCCCGCCTCGACGCCCGTCTGGGCGGCAAGCGTCACTCCTACTCGGGCCTCGACGAAGTGGAACTGGCCTACCGCCTGGACAAGGTCTCATTGCATATGCCGATTCATGTGCAAACGGTGACCTGGTACAACGAGAAGGGCGAACGCTACCAGCGCAGTCAGCGGCGCGTGATCGAGACCACCGTTGGCCGCGTGCTCTTCAACCTGATCTTGCCCGAGGCCATGCGCTTCGTCAATCAAGTGCTCGATAAGAGCTCGCTGCAGCGCCTCGTGTCCCAGTCGTATCAGGTGCTCGGGTCGGAAGCGACCATTGACATTGTGGACCGCATCAAGGACATCGGGTTCCAGTACGCCACGCGTTCCGGCACGACCATCGCCGTTTCCGATATCACCGTGCCTCCGCAGAAGCTGGAGATCATCAACAAGGCTCTCGAAGAACAAGGGCTGATCGAGCGTGACTACCGCCGCGGCTTGCTGACCGAACAAGAACAAAACGAACGCATCATCGAGCTGTGGCAGCGCGCCGTAGCCTCGGTTTCGGATGCAGTAAAGCGCTTCATGGATCCCACCGGTAACCTGAGCACGATGGCGCTCTCGGGCGCGACCAAGGGCGGTTTCGGGCCCATCTCGCAGCTGGCGGGCATGCGCGGCCTGATGGCCGACCCGGCTGGGCGCATTATCCCGCTGCCCATCCGCTCCAACTTCCGCGAAGGGTTGACGGCCCTCGAGTACTTCATCTCCACCCACGGCGCGCGCAAGGGCCTGGCCGATACGGCGTTACGAACGGCCGATGCCGGGTACCTGACCCGCCGCTTGGTCGATATCGCCCAGGACGTGATCATCAGCGACCACGACTGCGGCACCGACGACGGCATCCACATCCGCCGCAAGGACGACGTGGCCGGGCAGACGTTTGAATCGCGCCTGTTCGGACGCATCGCGGCGCGCAAGATCGCCGACCCGCAAACCGGCGAGCTCATCGTGAGCCGCAACGAACTGATCACGTTGGAACAGGCAAAGAGCGTCGCGGCCACCGGTGTCGAGGAAGTGATGGTGCGCTCGCCGCTCACCTGCTCTATGCGCCACGGCTTGTGCCAGAGCTGCTACGGGCTCGATCTGGGGCGCGGGGCGCTGGTGGGCATGGGCTCGGCGGTGGGAATCGTGGCTGCGCAATCCATCGGTGAGCCGGGCACCCAGCTCACCTTGCGCACCTTCCATACCGGCGGTGTGGCCGCCGGGGGCGACATCACCTCCGGTTTGCCGCGCGTCGAGGAACTGTTCGAAGCGCGCAAGCGGCCGAAGGGCGAAGCGGTGGTAAGCGAACTGGGCGGTGTGATCGAGCTGCACCGCAGCGAAGGCGGTCAACGCACAGTGCGCGTGGTCAACAGCGAAATCCTCAAAGACGAATACCAGGTGCCCGGCAACTGGTCGCTCAAGGTCGAGGACGGCATCACGGTTGAAGCCGGGGCGATGATCGCAACACGCGGCGAGGCGGAAATCACCGCTGAGCATGCGGGTAAGCTGCGCCTGCGCGAGCACAAAGTGACCGTGACCTACGAACGCCGCGAAGACGCCGAATACGACATTCCGACCGGCGCGCGCCTGGTGGCGACCGAAGGCCAGCGCGTGGAGGCGGGGCAGAACCTGACCGAAGGCGCGCTCAACCCGCACCGCATCTTGCGGTTGCAGGGCCGCGAGGCCTGCCTGCTGTACCTTCTGACCGAAATCCAGAAGGTCTACCGGGCCCAGGGCCAGAATATCAACGACAAGCACTTCGAAGTGGTGCTGCGCAAGATGCTGGCCAAGGTGCAGATCGTGCGCCCGGGCGACACCGACTACTTGCCCGGCGAGCTGGTCGAGCGCCTGCACCTGCAGGATGTGAATGAGAAGCAGCTCTCGGACGGCAAGCAGCCGGCCACGGCCGCACCGGTTCTCTTGGGGGTGACCAAGGCCTCGCTCTCGACCGACTCGTTCCTCTCAGCCTCCTCCTTCCAGCATACGATCAAAGTGCTGGCGGGCGCCGCGATCGAGGGACGCGTCGACCCGCTGCTGGGGCTCAAGGAGAACGTGATCATCGGCAAGCTGATCCCGGCCGGGACGGGTTACAAGGCCGATGTGGTGCTGCCGAGCGAGGATCTGGCCGCGGCGCCCAACACCGTGGCCGAATAGCCCAGCCGTACAGAAACCTGCGCACGCGAGATGACGCCAGCGCGCCCTTTGGGGCGCGCTGGCTCTTTCTTGTTGTCTGCCAAGCCGGGGCTGCGGTTGTCAGCGCTCGCGAGCCGGTACCAGGGGAGCCTGGGCCTCGCCGGGGACGGAATGTAGGAGCAGGATGCCGCGCCGCAAGAAGCTCGGCCGCGGTGAGAGGTGATAACCGTACCCCTCATGCAGCCAGCCTGCGGCCTCGGCGAAGAGCCTGCGCGGATCGCGCACCTGCGTCTGGATCGCCCGCTGCCAGCATGCGCTCCAGGCCTCGAAGAAAGCATCCAGCGGGCTGCCCGGCTCGAGGTGGTGGATGTAGTTCTTGGGGAGGATGGCTTGGAACTGGCGCGGAGAAAAGGGCCGCCGCAGGTTGGCGATCAGCGCCAGGCCGTCGTGCAGCAAGTGTCCGCTGCCGCGCACATAAAGATTGAGCGCCATCATGTTGCCCGGCGGGTCGCTCGTCCCCTCCAGCAGAATCCCCGCCGGGGCAAGGTAGCTGCCCAGCAGCCCAACCGACCGGGCATACTCCTGCTCGGGATACTGGCGCAGCACATTCATTGCGCGGATGACTCCGGCCGTCTCATCCGCCCCGAGCGGCAAGTTGAACCCACCCAGCCGGAATTCGAGGCCTGCCTGCGCAAAGGGAAGTGCCGCACGCACGCGGTCGGGATCGATCTCGACGCCGATCAGCCGCAGTGACGGGTTCAGGACTCGCAGGGCCTCCAGGCTCTCGAGCGTGGTGACCGGCGACGCGCCGAAGCCTAGGTCGACAATGGGCGTGTGCAGATTGCGTAGAGTAAAAGGGTAGGCCAGGCTGAGGAACTGATCGGCGCGGCGTAGGCGGCCGGAGGCGGTCTTACCGCGCGTGGGGAGGCCCATCGGCTGGCGGGCTCGCCGCAGCCAACCGCGCATGGCCGGCACGCGGTCTGGCGCATCGTCGTCGGCGCTCATCGCACACAAGCCGGCGGCGTCTCGCCCGGCTCGAGCGCCACCCAGGTGATGACGCCTGCGGCGACGTGCACTCGCTGTTGGCGAAGCGAGGGCGAGAAGGCTGCCACTTCGTAATCGCCCGGCGGCAGGCCGGAAAGAACGAAGTTCTCGCGCAACAGGCTGTCGCTCCCAGGGGTGTCGGCCTCTAAGTCATACGTGTCGAGGAAGACGGTGCGAGGCCCATTCGTTCCATCGTCCAGGCGGCGGACGGTGACTTGCTGCCCGCGGGCCAGGGTGCCTGAGCGAGTAACCACGCGCCCCGCCAGCACGCCCGCGGCACCTCCCTCCGCCAGCCGCGGCACGAGCCACAATTCCGGGTTGAGTGCGGAGGTGTAACGGTTGGCGCCCACGCGAACCTCGAAGTGCAGGTGCGCGCCAATGGCGACCCCCGAAGAGCCGACCCGGCCGAGCGATTCGCCGGCGCCGACCCTTTGCTCGGTGTGCACATCGATCTGAGAGAGATGACCGAAAACCAGGAAGACCGGGCCCTCGGCCGGCAGTGTGTCGAGCGACAGGACGACGACGTTCCCGTAGAAGCCAGTGTAGGGGCCGAGTTGTTCCTCGCGATCTTCGCCGGCGAACTCTACGCGACCTGCGGCCGGTGCGACGATCGGCGTGCCGGCGGGGCTGGGAATCTCGACGCCGTGGTGCGGCTCGCGTTGACCCTCTTGCGTCGAGCCGAACCGGTAGGTGACATCGATCGAGGCACCCGGCTGTGAGATTGGCCATCCGAGGGACAGGAAGAAGCATGCGGGAGTAGCGGCCGGCTGGGTCGGCGTCACGGCCGCGGGGACCGTCGCCGCGGCGGTCGGCGAATCGACAGTGGCGGTTGTGCATTGTCCGGTCGGGCACATCGTGGCACCCAGCGTGCGGGTGAGCTCGGGCGTCAGGGATGCTGGAGTCGTCGCCGTCGGTTGGGCCAACGCGCATGCGCCAAGGAGAAGGGAAGAAGCGCAGAGCGAGGCGAGGGTTCTCCTCGGCACGGGCTGAGCGAGCGGACGCGCGTGATATCCCATGGGCGTCAGGCGCAACGTCGGCCTAGCCCGCGCTCATGCGCGCCTGCGCGGCCCGTTGCATCTTGGCCAACAGGTCGGCGCCGCGTGCCTGAAGCAGATCGGTCTCGCTCGAAAAGGCATGCGCCCGCGGGTCATCGCCTAACGAGAGGACATTGACCCGCACATTGAGCAGCGCCGCCTGGAGCGCCGCGTTGGCCAGGTGGCCCGCGCTGCCGGCGTCGCTCAGCGTGGCGACGTTGGCGCGCTCGGCAGCCGACAGCGCCAGCTCGAGCAAGCGCTTGGCGTTGCGCGCGACACCCAACGGCACCTCGGCCGCGCGAAGAGTGGCGGCGCGCAGCGCTTGGGCGGCGGCAAGATTCTCTTCGTCGCTGCCTTTGGGGAGGCGGCGAGCCGACATCACTGCCTCGAAGGCGGCCGCATCCTCGGCCACCGCAGACTGCAAGGATTGCCGCAAAGTCTCGACCTCCGCCAGCAGGCTGAGCATCTCCTCGCGTACCCCAGCATACTTCTTGCGATCGACTGTCAACCGCGCCACCATGGCTAGCAACGCAGCCGCGAGGGCGGCCGCATGGGCCGCGGCGGAGCCGCCGCCGGGGGCCGGCGTGCCGGCCGCCAGCGCGTCGAGAAACCCGGTTTCTTTGGGCGTGAGGTGTGCGGCAGCTTCCGGTTCCTGCAGCCGGCGCTCGATGAGTTGCTGCGAGGAGAGGCTGTCGATTTGCATGTACCAGGCGGCGGCCTCCACCAGCGCGGCTTGCGGCAACAGGCCCACCACCTCGCTGCGTAGAACGCGCGCGCCGAGGCGCTCGGCCTCCCGCCGCACCGCCTCGGTGACACGCGCCATCGGCGTCTGCGTGTAATCGGTCAGGTTGAGCGAGACCTGCGCCCGCCCGCCGGCCAAGAGACCGATGGCCTTGACGAAGCGCAACCCGCCGCTGGCGTGACGCACGGCGCGGGCGATGCGCTGGGCCACCTCCAATTGATTGGTGTCGAGGTACAGGTTGTAGGCAATGAGCGGCGCACGCGCCCCGACCACGGTAGCGCCGGCCGAGCCAATGTGCGCAGGGCCGAAATCCGGCGCGCGCTCGGGGCGGGTGGAGATCTCTGTGCGCAAGACCTCGATCTGCCCCTCGCGCACCGCCTCCAGGTTCTGACGCTCCGGGCGGCTGGCCGCGGCCTCGTACAAGTAGACCGGGATGCCCAACTCGTCGGCGATGCGCCGCCCAAGCCTGCGCGCCAATTGGACGCACTCAGCCAGGGTGATGCCCTGCAGCGGGATGAAAGGAATCACATCGGTTGCGCCGATGCGTGGATGGGCTCCGCTGTGATGGGTCATGTCGATCAATTCGGCGGCGCGTTTCGTGCCGGCCAGCGCCGCCTCCAGCGCCGCCTCGGGCGGCGCGACAAAGGTGAGCACCGTGCGGTTGTGATCGGCGTCGCTGTGCGTATCGAGAACGACCACTCCGGCAATGGTGCGGATGGCTTCGCGGATGGCCGCGATGACTTCCGGCCGCCGGCCGTCGGAGAAATTGGGCACGCACTCGACCAGGGGTTGGGGCATTTCGACCTCTCGCCAGGGGGAATCGCGGGATGGTGGCGCGATTATATCGCTCGCACCGCGGCCGCAGGCCGCCTTGGCGATGAAGGAACTTGCCGGAAGCATCGGTCTAGGAATCAAGGCATGACCGTGGCGGCTGGTATAATTCGGCATGTTCCCATCCGCAGGCCTCGGGAGCACGCATGCGACTCCACGAATACCAGTCTAAACAAATCTTCGCCCAAAACGGAATTCCGATTCCCCGCGGGAGGGTGGCCTCCACCGCCGCCACGGCCAAAGAGATCGCCGAGGAACTCGGCGGGCGGGTCGTGATCAAAGCGCAAGTTCTGGTCGGCGGGCGAGGCAAAGCCGGCGGCATCCGTCTGGCGCGCACCCCGGCCGAGGCGGAGGAGCTGGCCACCCAGATCCTGGGTATGCAGATCAAGGGGCTGCCCGTGCGGCGCGTGTTAGTGGACGAGGCCGCCGCCATCACCAGCGAACTCTACCTGGCGGTCACGAACGACCGCAGCGCGCGCCGACCGGTAATGGTGGCCTCGGCCGAGGGCGGGGTGGAGATCGAGCAAGTGGCGCACGACACTCCGGAAAAGATCGTGCGTGTCCTGGTGGATCCGTTGCTTGGGCTGCGCGAGTATCAGGCGCGGGAGATTGCCTCGCGCATCGGCGTGCCGCGCGATCATTGGAAGACCTTCGTGCAGATCGCGCGCGGGCTGTATCAGGCCTATGCCGCGTGCGACGCCACGCTGGCTGAGATCAACCCGTTGGTCATCACCGACGATCAGCGCCTGATTGCCCTGGACGGCAAAATGGTGCTCGACGATAACGCTCTCTTCCGCCATCAGGACCTGGCCGAGCTGCGCGATATTGATGAAGAGGCGCCCGAGGAAGTGGAGGCGCGCAAGTACGGGCTCTCGTACGTCGCTATGGATGGCGACATCGGCTGCATGGTGAACGGCGCCGGGCTGGCCATGGCCACCATGGATATCATCAAGTTCAGCGGCGGCAAGCCGGCCAACTTCCTGGACATCGGCGGCGGAGCCGGTTCCGATAAGGTGGCTGCCGCGCTGCGCATCATCCTTTCGGACCCGGGGGTGCATGCGATCCTGTTCAACATCTTCGGCGGCATTACGCGCTGCGACGAAGTGGCGCGAGGCATCCTCGCGGCACTCGAGACGGTGAAGAGCCCGGTGCCGATGGTGGTGCGCCTGGTGGGGACGAACGAGGCCGAAGGCCGGCGCCTACTGGCCGGCGCCAAGATGGTTACCGCCGCCACATTGGGCGAGGCGGCGCGCAAAGCGGTGGAATTGGCGGCGCACCGCGCCGCTTGAGCCGTCGGCACCCGGGGTGGCATACAGCCTATGAGCATCTTGGTCAACAAGAATACCAACGTCGTCGTGCAGGGCATCACCGGTCACGAAGGGTTATTCCATACCGAGCAGATGCTGGTCTACGGCACGCGCATCGTGGCGGGAGTCCGGCCGGGTAAAGGCGGCGAATGGGTCATCTCGGGCAAGGTGCCGATCTTCGACACGATGAGCGGCGCGGTGGAAGCTACCGGCGCCGATTGCTCGATCATCTTCGTGCCGGCCCGCGCCGCACCGGATGCCATCCTGGAGGCGGCGGATGCCGGCATCGCCCTGGTGGTATGCATCACCGAAGGCATCCCCGTGCAAGACATGATGCGCGTGGGCAAGTATCTAGACGAGAAGAAGGTGCGCCTGATCGGCCCCAACTGCCCGGGGCTGCTGACGCCGGGCGAGTGCAAGGTGGGGATTATCCCCGGGCACGTTGCCCGCCCCGGCAATGTCGGTGTCGTTTCACGCTCAGGCACGCTCACCTACGAAGTCATCCACGCGCTCACGCAACGCGGCATAGGGCAATCCACCTGCGTGGGCATGGGCGGCGACCCGGTCCACGGGCTGGGCTTCGTGGAAACTCTCGAGCTCTTCGAAGAGGATCCGCATACCGACAAGATCGTGCTCATCGGCGAGATCGGCGGCAACGACGAGGAGCGCGCGGCGGAATTCATCGCCGACCGGCTGACCAAACCCGTGGTGGCTTTCATCGCCGGGCAGACCGCGCCGCCCGGCAAGCGCATGGGGCATGCCGGTGCGATTGTTGAGGGGGGAACGGGCACGGCCGCCGAGAAGATCAAAGCCCTGGAAGCCGCAGGGGCACGGGTCGCACGGCACCCGGAGGAGATCGCCGACTTGCTGGCCGGGTTGTGAGGCGGGCAAACGCCTTACACCGCCTGGCAGAACGGCCAGCGACAAGTTGCCTCGAGCGCTTCGACCACTCCAAACGACCTGAATCCTGAACGGGGCCCAACGCAAGCGATTCGCATCCTTGCGACAAAGTGGGCAGTTCTCAACCAAGCAGGCGCAGGCAATTGCGGAAGAGGAGCCCTCCTTTTCGCAGGCCTGTGCATTGCGTCACTAATCGTGTGCGATTCTTAACGAATGCGCAACTAATATTGCACATATTGCGACTGAAGACATATTAGTTATTGACAGGTCAAAATGCTCGTGATAAACTCTACGAACTCGCCTGGGCGAGAAGCGGGCTGAATCTCAGGGAGGGACGGAGAGGGCGAATGTTCCAGGAGTACTTCCCGCTGATCGTATTGCTGGTCGTGGCAACGGCGGTCGGCGTGATCGCTGTCGGGCTTGGCCGCTTGTTCGGCCCCCGCCGCCCCACTCCCATGAAAGGCCTGCCCTACGAATCGGGCATGCTGCCCATCGGCCCGGGAACGCGCCGCATGCCGGTGCGCTTCTACCTCACCGCCGTACTCTTCATCCTGTTCGACATCGAGATCGTCTTCTTCCTGCCCTGGGCGGTGGTCTTCCGCAGCCTGGGCTTTTTCGGGCTAGCCGAGATGGGCGTGTTCGTGCTGATCTTACTGGTGGGTTTGGCTTACGCCTGGAAGAAGGGAGCGTTGGAATGGGAGTAGAGGGCAAACTCGGCGATCTGGGCCTGGTGACCCTGACGCTCGAGAAGGCAATCAATTGGACTCGTACGCGCTCCATGTGGCCTATGCTCTTCGGCCTGGCATGCTGCGCGATCGAGATGATGAGCGCTCAGGCCTCGCATT
>JBGOXY010000025.1:0-16294 GCA_041479415.1 Anaerolineae bacterium | reverse complement strand
GCCAGGTGTACGTGCTACGCAAGGAGGAGGGGGGGCGGCACAAGGCGTTCTTCACGGGGTATCGGCCGCAGTTCTATTTCCGGACCATGGACGTGACGGGGAACCTGACGCTGCCGGAGGGGGTCGAGATGGTGATGCCGGGCGACACGGTGAACCTGAGCGTGGAGTTGATCGTGCCGGTGGCGCTGGAGAAGGGCTCGAAGTTCGCCATTCGTGAAGGCGGGCTGACGGTCGGCGCCGGCGTCATCACTGAAATCCTGGATTAGGCAAGGACTTATGGCGCGCCAGAAGATCCGCATTCGGCTCAAAGCGTACGACCACCGCGTCCTGGACCAATCCGCGCGGCGCATTGTGGAAACCGCCGAGCGCAACGGGGCCAAGGTGGTCGGCCCGGTTCCACTGCCCACTGAGATCGAGCGCTTCACGGTGCGGCGGGGGGCTTTCATCGACAAGGATTCTCACGAGCACTTCGAGATCCGAACGCACAAACGGCTGATTGAGGTCACCGAACCCGACGCCAAGACGCTGGATGCGCTGATGCGCTTGAACCTGCCAGCCGGCGTCGACGTCGAAATGAAGATCTGAGCGGCGCGTGCCCTCCGGCAAGAGCGGACCGGCCGGCCCCGGCAGGGGCCGCCGACCGCTGACCGCCGGGCGGGGGGATGATGCGGCCCGTCCCAAGCCGACAGTCCCGCGCGAAGTGCAAGCATGAGGAGACAACCGATGAAAGGGTTGATTGGGAAAAAAGTGGGCATGACCCAGATCTTCGACCAGGCCGGGCGCCTTGTTCCGGTCACGTTAATCGAAGCTGGGCCATGTTTTGTTGTCCAGGTGCGTACACCCGAGAAAGACGGGTATGCCGCCGTGCAGCTCGGCTTCGGCGAAGCCAAGAGTTCGCACCTCACAGGCGGCGAGCGCGGCCACCTGCAGAAGGCCACCCCGCAGCCGTTGCGCTATTTGCGCGAGTTCGAGCCCGGCGTCGAAGAGAGCCTGAAGCCGGGGGATCGCCTGACGGTCGAGGTCTTTGCGGTGGGTGAGCGCGTCGACATTCTGGGCACCTCCAAGGGCAAGGGCTTCCAGGGCGGCGTGAAGCGCCACCACTTTAGTGGCGGGCCGAAAACCCACGGTCAATCGGACCGGCAGCGCGCGCCGGGCGCCATCGGCCAGACCACGACACCCGGGCGGGTCTACCGCGGCAAGCGCATGGCCGGGCATATGGGCTCGGCCCATTCCACCTCCTCGAAGGTGCGCGTGGCGCTGGTGGACTCGCAACGCAACCTGCTCGGGGTGGAGGGCAGCGTGCCGGGGGGCAAGGGCAGCATCGTGCTCGTCCGCGAGGCGCGCAAGCAGTAATCCAGCAGGCGCGCACACGGCGTTGGGAGCGAATACCTATGGAAGTGGATGTGGTGAACATGCAGGGCGAGAAGGTGAAGCGGGTGACTTTGCCCGCGGCCATCTTCGAAGCCCCGGTCCGGCAGGATTTGATGCACCAGGCGCTGGTGCGGCAGTTGGCCAACGCGCGCCTGGGTACGGTCAAGACCAAGGGCCGCGGCGAGGTCTCCGGCGGCGGTCGCAAGCCATGGCGCCAGAAGGGCACCGGGCGCGCCCGCCAGGGCTCGATCCGCGCGCCGCAGTGGCGCGGCGGCGGCAAAGTGCACACGCCTGTGCCGCGCGACTATTCCGTCAACATGCCGGTGAAGATGCGCCGGGCTGCACTGCGCTCGGCCCTTTCGGCCAAGGCGGCCGAAGCAATGCTGGTGGTGGTCGACGAGCTGACCCTCGAGACCCCCAGCACCAGCGCCATGGCCGTGGCCCTCAAGGCGATGACCGGCGGCGAGAATGCCTTGGTGCTCTTGCCGCAGGGCGATGACGTGGTTGAGCGCTCGGTGCGCAACTTGGCCCACGCCAAGACGCTGCGTGCCAACTACCTGAACATCCGCGATCTGTTCGCGTTTCAGAAGGTGGTGGTTCCATTGGCCGCGCTCGATATGATCGGGGCCTGGCTCGATCCGGGGAGGGCCGCATGACGATCTACGAGATCCTCAAGCGCCCGATCATCACCGAGAAGACAACCTTCCTGGCCAGCAAGCGCCATCAGTACGTGTTCGAGGTGGCGCCCAGCGCCACCAAGGCCCAAGTCAAGGAAGCGGTCGAAACCCTGTTCGAGAATGTCGAGGTGGCCCGGGTCAATATGCTGATCGTGCCCATGAAGCGCACCCGCTCGCTGCGTAACCGCCGCCTGCGCGTCCGCCGCTCGGAATTCAAGAAGGCGATTGTCACCCTGTCCAAGGGTACCATCCCGATCTTCGAAGGGGTGAAGGGATAATCTCATGCCGGTGAAGAAGTTCAAACCCACCTCCCCCGGTCGCCGGGGCATGGCCGGGCCGACCTTCGAAGAGGTCACGCGCGCACGGCCCGAGCGCTCGCTCATCGTGCCGCGCCGCGGGCACGGCGGTCGCGACGACCAGGGCAAAGTCTCTGTCCGACATCGCGGCGGCGGCGAGCGTCGTCACATTCGTCTCATCGATTTCAAGCGCGACAAGCGCGATATCGCAGCGCGCGTGGCGCACATCGAATACGATCCGAATCGTACGGCGCGCATTGCCCTCGTGGTCTACGCCGATGGCGAAAAGCGCTACATCATCGCCCCGCTCGACCTCAAGGTGGGCGACACGGTGATGGCGGGCCCGAAGGCGGAGATCCGCGCGGGCAACGCGCTGCCCATCTCACAGATACCGGTGGGCACGCTGGTGCACAACGTGGAACTGCAGGACGGGCGCGGCGGGCAGCTGGTGCGTTCGGCCGGGGCCGGCGCGCAGATCCTGGCCAAGGAAAGCGAGTACGCCCAGGTGCGCCTGCCTTCGGGTGAGGTGCGTCTGGTGAGGCAGACCTGCTATGCAACGATCGGCATCGTGGGCAACGTGGAGCGGCGCAACGTGAAGCTGGGCAAAGCCGGTGCCAGCCGCCACCGCGGTGTGCGCCCGACGGTGCGCGGCACGGCCATGTCGCCGCGCGACCATCCGCACGGCGGCGGCGAAGGCCGGCAGCCGACGGGTATGCCCAGCCCGAAGAGCCCGTGGGGCAAGCCCACCCGCGGCAAGCGCACACGCAATAATAAGTTGACCGATCAGTTCATCGTGCGGCGCCGGGTGCCCAAGCGCAAGAAGGCCTGAGGCGTCGGGGTTTAGTGTGGAGGCAAGAACATGTCGCGATCGCTGAAGAAGGGGCCGTTCGTCGAACCGAAGCTCTTGAAGAAGGTCGAGGCCATGAACCAGCGTGGCGAGAAGAAAGTCATTCGCACCTGGAGCCGGGCCAGCACGATCTTCCCGCAGATGGTGGGCCACACCATCGCGGTTCACGACGGCCGGCGACACGTGCCGATCTATGTCACCGAAAACATGGTGGGCCACCGCCTGGGCGAATTCGCCCCGACGCGCACCTTTCGCGGGCATGTGACGCGAGAAGCCGCCACCACGGCGGCCACGCCCGCGGTGCCGGCCCCGGCTGCCAAGGAGGGATAGTCCATGGAAGAAGTCAGGGCAACCCTGCGCTTCGCACCCTCCTCGGCGCAAAAGATGCGGCGCGTCATCAACGTCATTCGCGGACGCAAGGCGCCGCAGGCTTTGGCCCTCCTGCAAAGCATGCCGCAGACCGCCGCGCACGATGTGGCCAAGCTGCTGCGCTCGGCGATGGCCAATGCCGAAGAGAACGCCGGTTGGCGCACGGAGGATCTGGTGGTGAGCGGGGTCTTCGCCAATGAAGGACCGACCCGCCGCTGGCGGCGCTTCGGTGCGCGCGGACGGTTCAAGCCGATTCTGCGGCGCACGTCGCACGTCACCATCACCTTGCGCGAAGTGACGGCCGAGTAAGAATTCCGGAGCACGGCGCGCCCTGCGGGGCGGCGGCCGGCACCGGGCCAGGAGATGCTATGGGGCGCAAAGTACATCCGATCGGATTTCGCCTGGGCATCAACAAGAGCTGGGACAGCCGCTGGTTCGCGAGCGGCAAGCAGTACGCCAGCCAGTTGCACCAGGATATCGCCATCCGCCGCCTGATTCTCAAGGACGCGACCAGCGCGGCCATCGCGCGGGTGGAGATCGAGCGCAACCACAACCTGGTGCGCGTGTTCGTGCACACCGCCAAGCCCGGGGTGTTTATCGGGCGCAAGGGGGCCACGGTGAAAGAACTGCGCCAGCACCTGGAGCAGCTCACCGGATGCAAGGTGGACCTCAAGGTGGTGGAAGTGAATGCGCCCGACCTGGAAGCGCCGTTGGTGGCCGACAATATTGCGCGCCAGCTCGAGCGGCGCATCGGCCACAGCCGGGCGATGAAGCGCGCGGTCAGTTCGGCCATGCGCCAGGGCGCCAAGGGCATCAAGGTCATGTGCGCCGGGCGGCTCTCGGGCAGCGAGATGCGCCGCACCGAATGGGTGCGTGAAGGCCGGGTGCCGTTGCAATGGCTGCGCGCCGATGTGGACTTTGCGCGGGCCGAGGCCCTGACCACCTTTGGGCGGATCGGGGTCAAGGTGTGGATCTTCCGGGGTGAAGCGCGCCCCGAGGCGGACGAGACGAACATGCCGGCGACTGAAGGCGCTTACGTCAGCGAGTAGCCGTGCTCCGCGGGGTGGCCAGCCCATCTGCGCGGCGAAGTGAGGTGACGCAATGTTATTGCCGAAGCGTGTGAAATGGCGCAAACAAATGCGCGGCCGCATGAAGGGCCACGAGACCCGTGGCACCGAGTTGGCGTTCGGTGAGTGGGGGCTGCAAGCCTTGGAGCCCGGCTGGATGACCCAACGTCAAATCGAAGCGGCTCGCCGCGCCTTGGTCCATTCCATGAAGCGCCGCGGGAAGATCTGGATCCGCATCTTCCCCGACAAGCCGGTGACGCGCAAAGCCGCCGAGACCCGCATGGGCAAGGGCAAGGGCGCGGTGGATCACTGGGTGGCGGTGGTCAAGCCCGGGCGCATCATTTTTGAAGTCGGTGGCCTGCCCGAAGAGGCCGCCTTGGAAGCCTTGGAGCGGGCCGCCTTCAAGCTCGCGGTGCGCACCAAGCCCATCGCGCGCCTGGAGACTGGACGCATCGAGGAGGCGGCATGAACGTTGAAGAACTGCGCGCCCTCGCGACCGCTGAATTGCGCGCCAAGCTCGATGCAACGCGCGACGAGTATATGAAGCTGCGCTTCCAGTTCACCATGGGCCAGCTCTCGGACTACACCCGGCTTAAGGTCGTGCGCCGCACCATCGCCCGCATCGAAACGCTTCTGCGCGAGCGGGAGCTCGCAGCGGAAGGGGAAGGACAGCAGGCATGACCAACGAACGCCGCCGCATGATCGGCACCGTGGTGAGCGCCCGCATGACCAAGAGCGTGGTCGTGCGCGTGGACTACACCGTGCGCCACCCGCTGTACGGCAAAGTGGTCCACCGCTCATCGAAATTCATGGCCCACGACCCGCTGGGTTGCAGCCTGGGCGATAAGGTGGAACTTGTGGAGAGCCGCCCGCTCTCGCACAGCAAGCGCTGGGTGGTGGAAAAGGTCATCCAGCGCGGGCAGCAGGTGGCGGTTTCGCCTGAGGCCGCCAACGCCGGAGGTGCGGCATGATCCAACAAGAGACGCGCCTGAAGGTGGCCGACAACACCGGCGCGCGCGAGTTGCTGGTGATCCACATCCAGGGCGGCTCGCGCCGCAAGACGGGCTCCATCGGCGACGTGGTGGTGGCCGCGGTGAAATCCGCCGCGCCTCAGGGGGCGGTGAAGAAGAGCGAAGTGGTCAAGGCCGTTATTGTGCGCACCACCAAAGAGTACCGCCGCGAGGATGGGTCGTACATCCGCTTCGACGACAACGCGGCCGTCATATTGGATGCCGACGGGGAGAACCCCAGAGGCACCCGCATTTTCGGGCCGGTGGCGCGCGAGTTGCGCGAGAAGGGCTTCATGAAGATCGTCTCGCTTGCCCCCGAAGTCTTGTAGGGGGCTGGCCCCCGAGGTGCTCTAGGGGACAGGCCCCAGAGGATCCGGGGCGGCGACCGTACGGGTTCGCGCGCAGGATGAGGAGCCGACTGTGAACATCAAGAAGGGCGACACGATCGAAGTGCTGAGCGGGAAGGACCGCGGCAAGCGCGGCCAGGTGCTGCGCGTCATCCCGAGCGCCGACTTCGTGGTGGTGGAAGGTATCAACCTGCGCAAGAAGCACAAGCGCCAGGTCCAGACCCAAGGCCGGGCGCTCACCCCGGGCATTGTTGAGTTTCCTGGGCCGCTGCATCTTTCGAACGTGATGCTGGTCTGCCCCAAGTGCGGTGAAGCGTCGCGGGTGGGCCGGCAGCCACAGGGCGAACGGCGCGTGCGGGTGTGCAAGAATTGCCACGCCGTGATCGACGCCTAGCCGCTGGAGTGAAGAAGAGCCATGGCTCATAACATGCTGGAACGCTATCGAACGGAAATTGTGCCTGCCCTGCGGCGCGATTTCGGCTACACCAATCCAATGCAGGTGCCGCAGGTGCGCAAGATCGTGGTCAATATCGGGCTGGGCGAGGCGCTCGACAACCCCAAGGCGCTCGAGGCGGCGGTGGGCGACCTGACGATCATCGCCGGCCAGAAGCCGGTGGTGACCAAGGCGCGCATGAGCATCGCCAACTTCAAGTTGCGCGAGGGGCGCGTCATCGGCGCCATGGTCACCCTGCGCGGCGAGCGCATGTGGTCGTTCCTCGACCGGCTGATGAACGTGGCCCTGCCGCGGGTGCGCGATTTCCGCGGCGTGCCCGAGGACAGCTTCGACGGGCGCGGCAACTACACTCTCGGCCTGCGCGAGCAGTTGATTTTCCCGGAAATCCAGTACGACAAGATCGACAAGGCGCGCGGGTTTGAGGTGACGATTGTGACCAGCGCGCGCAACGATGAAGAGGGCCGACGCCTGCTGCAGCTACTCGGTATGCCGTTCCGGAAAGGGGCCTGAGCATGGCCAAGAAAGCGATTGTCATTCGTGAGACCCGCCGCAAGTACCCGGTGCAAGTGCGCAACCGCTGCCGCCTGTGCGGCCGGCCGCGCGGTTATATGCGCAAGTTCCAAATGTGCCGGATTTGCTTCCGCGAACAAGCCTTGGCGGGGAGAATCCCCGGCGTGACGAAGGCCTCGTGGTAGGGGCGGGTGTGCCCTTCTGGATCGGAAGGAGAGCTGTCTCATGACCATTATGGATCCTATCGCCGACATGCTAACCCGCATTCGCAACGGGCTGATGGCCGGGCATGCCGTCGTGGCTATGCCTGCCTCGCGCATTAAGGCCTCGCTGGCGCAGATCCTTAAGGACGAAGGCTATATCGACAAGTTCGAGGTGGTCGACGAAGAAGGCAAATTCTCCGCGCTGCGCGTCCACCTCAAGTACGTCGGCGAGCGCCGCGAGCGGCGCCCGGTGATCGCCGGGCTCGAGCGCGTCAGCCGCCCGGGGCGGCGGGTGTATGCCGGGCGCAACGAGATCCCGCGGGTGCTGTCGGGCCTGGGGGTAACGATTCTCTCCACGCCCAAGGGTGTGATGACCGGCGCGCGCGCCCGCAAGCTGGGTGTGGGCGGCGAAGTGATCTGCAAGGTCTGGTAGGCGCGCCTGGCGCAGCACAGCCAGAACGGGCGCAAGGAGGATGGCGTGTCGCGAATTGGACGAATGCCGGTGAAGATCCCGGCCGGAGTAAAGGTGGAAGTCACCGGCACCCAGGTGCACGTGCGCGGCCCGAAGGGCGAGCTGACCCGCTCCTTCCCGCACGGCATGACCATCGCCCAGCAGGGCGAAGAGGTGACCGTCCAGCGGGAAAGCGACGAGCGGCGCTGGCGCGCATTTCACGGAATGACCCGTTCGCTGATCCAGAACATGGTCACCGGGGTGAGCCAGGGCTATTCCAAGAAACTGCAAATCGAAGGTGTGGGGTACCGCGCCGAGATTAAGGAGAAGAACCTGGTCGTGAGCGTGGGCTTCTCGCATCCGGTGGTGGTCAAGCCGCCGGAGGGCATCGGCTTCAGCGTGGAGGAGAAGACGCGCATCATTCAGGTGAGCGGATATGACAAGGAACTCGTCGGCCAGGTGGCCGCCGACCTGCGCAAGATCCGGCCGCCCGAGCCGTACAAGGGCAAGGGTCTGCGCTACGTCGGGGAACGGGTTCGCCACAAGGCGGGCAAGGCCGGCAAGGCCGCTGCCAAGTAACAGGTGAGATGATGGCGCACAAATCTCGAACTCAGGCGCGCAAGCGCCGCCACATGCATATCCGCCGCACTGTCAGCGGCACCACCGCGCGCCCGCGGCTGAGCGTCTTCCGCAGCCTGGCGGAGGTGTACGCCCAGGTGATTGACGACGAGCGCGGGCAGACACTGGCTGCCGCGTCGACCATCGACCGCGATCTGGCCGCCAAGCTCAAGGGCCTCAACAAGAGCCAGCAAGCCAAGGAAGTTGGCAAACTGGTGGCCGAGCGGGCGCGGGCGAAGGGCATTGCCGCCGTCGTCTTCGATCGCGGCGGGTACCGCTATCAGGGTCGCGTGCGTGCGCTGGCGGATGGTGCGCGCGAGGCCGGGCTCGAGTTCTAGCGCGGGAGTGACACATGCCACGAAATGAGAGAAACGTCCGGGTTGAGGAAAAGCCGGAATTTGACGAGCGCGTGATCGACATCGCCCGGGTAGCCAAAGTGGTCAAGGGCGGCCGCCACTTCTCCTTTCGCACGGTAGTGGTGGTGGGCGACAACCATGGCCGGGTAGGCATCGGCATGGGCAAGAGCCGCACGGTGCCGGATGCGATCCGCAAGGGCACTGAGCGTGCGCGCCACGTCATGAAGGGCATCCCGCTATCGCGCACGACCATCCCGCATGAAGTGACCGGTCGCTGCGGCGGGGCCGTGGTGCTGCTCAAGCCGGCCTCGCCCGGCACGGGAGTGATCGCGGCCGGCGGAGTGCGCGCCGTGCTGGAGGCCGCCGGCGTGCGCGACATCCTGACCAAGTCGCTCGGATCGGCGAACACCCTCAATGTGGTGCGAGCCACGGTGGATGCCCTGGAGCAGCTGTACGACCCGGCCAAGCTGGCCGCCATGCGTGGCAAGCCGGCCGAAAGCCTGATGCCCTTCTGGGAGCGGAGGAAGAGTGACTAGTCCATCCAAACCCCGAGCGCGCACAAGCCAGGCCGCGGGGCGCGTGCGCGTGCGCCTTGTGCGCAGCCCGATCGGCAACACCTACCGCCATAAGGCCACCATTGCGGCGCTGGGCCTACGGCACATCAATCAAGTCGTCGAGCAGGAAGACACGCCTCAACTGCGCGGCATGCTGGCCAAGGTGGCTCACCTGGTCAGCGTCGAGGCCGCGCCGGCCGGCAAGGAGAAGGCGTAATGAAACTGCATGAGCTCAAGCCCAACCCTGGCGCCACGCATCGCAAGAAGCGCGTTGGCCGCGGCATCGCCGCCGGGCAAGGCAAGACCGCCGGGCGCGGCACCAAGGGCCAGGGCGCGCGCCAGGGCGGGGGCCCCGGGCTGTATTTCCAGGGCGGCAACCTGCCGCTCTTCCGGAGTTTGCCCTTCAAGCGCGGGTTCGATCCGCTCCATCGGACGATATACAACGAGGTCAACTTGGAAACCTTGGCCTCGCTTCCAGCCGGCACGCGCGTCACGCCCGAGTCGCTGGCGGGCCTGGGGCTGCTCAGCCGCCCTGAACTGCCGGTGGTCATTCTCGGCCGGGGCGAAGTGAAAGTGGCGCTGACCATTCATGTGCAGCGCATCAGCAAAGGAGCCCGCGCCAAGATCGAGGCGGCGGGCGGCACCGTGGAGGAGTTCTCCGCCGCCTAGCGGTGGAGACTAAGGAGCCAGAGCATGCGGCGTTCGGCCTTGCGTCATCTATGGACCGCTCAGGACCTGCGCAACCGGCTGCTCATCACGCTGGCGTTGCTCGTGATCTACCGCCTGGCCTCGCATGTGCCCGTGCCGGGTGTAGACCGCGCCGCCCTGGCGCAGATATTCGCCCAGGGAGGCGCCGGCAGCACGCTGCTCAACCTGCTCGACCTGCTGTCGGGCGGCACCGTGTCGAACTTCTCGGTGCTGGCCATGGGGGTCTACCCCTATATCACGGCGCAGATCATCCTGCAGCTTCTGGTGCCGATCATCCCCGCCTGGGACCGGCGCATGAAGGAAGACCCGCAGGAAGGCCGGCGCTGGATGGAGCGCTGGACATACTACCTGGCCGTGCCGATGGCCACGCTCAATGCAATCGGCCAGGTACGCCTGTTCCAGACGCTGGCCGGCGGGGTGCCGATCATCAAACACTTCGGCTTCACCGGTGAGAACCTGTTGCCGACGATCACCACCCTGCTCACGATGACGGCCGGGACGATGTTCGGCATCTGGCTGGGTGAACTGATTTCAGAATACGGTGTGCGCAACCAGGGCCTGTCGCTGATCATTTTCGCAGGCATCGTGTCGCGCATCCCGGCCAACTTCGGCCAGCTGCTCACCGACGAGCAGCGGCGTTGGTTCCTGATCGCCTTCTACCTGGCGCTGATGATCCTGACCGTGTTTGCCATCGTGGTGGTGCAGCAAGGGCGGCGCAACGTGCCGGTGATGTACCCCGGACGGCGCATCGGCCACCGCCAGGCGATGCCGGTCAAGGGCACGCTGCCGCTCCTGGTGAATATGGCGGGCATGATCCCGCTCATCTTCGCCCAGTCGTTCCTGACCTTCCCGGCGATCATCGCCCAGTTCTTCATCGCCTCCAAGACGCTGTGGGTGCGCAACCTGGCCGCGGGCATAGAGACGGTCTTCGGTGGCAAGAGCGGCTGGTACGGGCTGATGTATTTCGTGCTGGTGGTGGCCTTCACGTTCTTCTATACCGATGTGCTCTTCGCCCAGCAGAATTACGGCGATAACCTCAAGCGCTCGGGCGCGCAGATCCCGGGGGTGACAGCGGGAGCACCCACCCAGCGCTATCTGACACGGGTCATGCGGCGCATCACGCTCCCCGGGGCGCTGTTCCTGGGCATAGTGGCCGTCTTGCCCTACATTGTGAACGTGGTGCTGCCGTTTGCCGGCCGCAGCAGCCTGCTGCTGGTCTCGTCCTCGGGCCTGCTGATCGTGGTGGGCGTGGTGCGCGATCTGTTCTTCAATCTCGAGGCGGAACTCAAGCTGAGGGGTTACGACGAGTCGATGCTCGTTCATTAGCGCCGGGGCTGGACCACGAGGCCCGACATGTCGCTCTACATCGTGATGCTCGGCCCGCCGGGTGCCGGCAAAGGAACCCAGGCGGCGGTGTTGGCACAGAAGTTGGCGATACCGCACATTTCAACGGGCGACTTGTTTCGCCACCATATGCGTGAGAAGAGCGAGCTGGGGTGCCTGGCGCAGAGCTTCATCGACCGCGGCGAGCTGGTGCCGGATGAAGTGACGATCGCCATGGTTCGCGAGCGGCTGGCCCAGCCGGATTGCGGCCGGGGCGCCATCCTGGATGGCTTCCCGCGCACGACGGCCCAGGCCGAGGCACTGGAGCAGACACTGGAGCACGTCTGCCACGGCTGCGTGCGGCTTGTGCCCTTCGTGACGGCGCCCGTGGCCACGCTGGTCGACCGGCTGGCCGGGCGGCTGACGTGCCGGGCCAAAGGCCACGTGTATCACCGCATGCTCAACCCGCCGCGCGTCGCGGGAACGTGCGATGTGGACGGATCGGACCTTTACCAGCGCGATGATGACAGCGAGGAAACCGTTCGCCGGCGCATCCAGGTGTACAGCGAGCAGACGGCACCGCTGGTCGAATTCTATCGCGGCAAAGGAATGCTGGTGGAGATAGACGGCGACCGGCCGATCGAGGATGTGACGGCGGACCTCATGGCCGCGGTGAAGGCGAACTGAGCATGCCCTGGAAGCGCGGCATCTCGCTCAAGTCGCCCGACGAACTGGCCATCATGCGCGAGGCCGGGCGAATCAATGCCCGTGCGTTGGCGGCGGCGCGCGCGGTCATCCGCCCGGGCGTCACGACCGCGGACATCAATGAGGCTGCGGCGGAGGTCATCCGCAAGCACGGGGCGCAGCCGGCCTTTCTCGGATACGGGGAACCGCCCTTCCCGGCGGTGACCACGGTCAGTGTGAACGACGAGCTGGTGCACGGCATCCCCGGCAAGCGCAAGTTGCGCGAGGGGGATATTGTCAGCGTGGACTGCGGCACGGTGTTTGAAGGTTACGTCGGCGACTCGGCGTTCAGCGTGGGGCTGGGATCGATTTCAACGCTGGCCGAGAGGCTGCTGCGGGTGACCGAAGCGGCCCTCAAAGCCGGCATCGAAAAGATGGTAGCTGCAAATCGCACCGGCGATGTGTCGGCGGCGATTCAGGAGGTGGTCGAGCGCGCCGGGTTTCACGTGGTGCGCGACTACACCGGCCACGGGGTAGGGCGGGCGATGCACGAGGACCCGCAAGTGCCCAATTACGGGCAGGCCGGGCGCGGCGTGCCGCTGCGCGAGGGCATGACGATCGCCCTCGAGCCGATGGTGCTGGTGGGCACCAACGAAACGGCGGTGCTCGACAACCACTGGACGGTGGTCTCGGCCGACGGGTCGTTGACCGCGCATTTTGAACATACGGTGGCCGTGACGGCGGATGGCCCGCTGATCCTCACCCTGGAGTGAGGCGCGGGCGCAGGGGGTTGGCAGAAAGGACGTGAGCGGCAATGAAAGTATCTTCGTCAGTTCGCAGGCGCTGCCCGAAGTGCAAGATCGTTCGACGGGCAGGCAAGGTGTATGTGATTTGTGACAATCCGAAGCACAAGCAGCGACAGGGATAAGGGCCATGGCGCGTATTGAAGGCGTTGACTTGCCGCGCGAGAAGCGCATTGAGGTGGGGCTGACCTATATCTTCGGGGTCGGCCAGCCGACGGCGCAGCGCATCCTGCAGGCCACCAAGATCAGCCCCGATACACGGGTGCGTGATCTGACGGAGGCCGAGGTGACGGCGCTGCGCGACTACATCGGCAAAAACTTCACCGTGGAGGGCGATCTGCGCCGCGAGGTGCAGATGAATATCAAGCGCCTGGTGGAGATCGGCTGCTACCGCGGGCTGCGCCATCGGCGCAACCTGCCGGCACGTGGGCAGCGCACGCGCACCAATTCGCGCACGCGCAAGGGGCCCAAGAAGACGGTGGCCGGCCGCGGCCGCCGACGCGGAGCGAAGAAGAAGTAACCGCGTCTTTTGGCGGAGAGTCCGCCGCATGCTGGCTGCCGCGCCCCCGGGGCTCCTTCCCCCCAACGGCTGCGGGCCGGCACGGGGCAGGCGGCGTGGAGTGAGTGGTTGTTCAGGAAGAATAGCGAGGACCTATGACACAAGCAGCGAAGAGCGTCAGTCGCGCTTCGAAGAAGGGCAAGCGAACGGTGGCTTCTGGACAGGCGCACATTCACGCCTCGTTCAATAACACCATCGTCACGCTCACCGACACCCAGGGCAACGCCATCGCCTGGGCCAGCGCGGGCACCTCGGGCTTCAAAGGCTCGCGCAAGAGCACGCCCTTTGCGGCTCGTCTGGCGGCACAGCAGGCGGCCAAGGCGGCGATGGAAATGGGCATGCAGGAAGTCGAGTTGTTCGTCAACGGCCCGGGCCCGGGCCGTGAGGCGGCCATCCGTGCCATTCAAGGCATGGGGCTGCGCGTGCGCTCGATCCGCGACGTGACCCCCGTGCCGCACAACGGCTGCCGTCCGCCCAAGAAGCGCCGCGTGTAGGCACGTCCGGCGCAAGGAAGGATACGATATGTCGAAATACATCGGACCGGTCTGCAAGCTCTGCCGCCGCGAGGGCGAGAAGCTCTTCCTCAAGGGCGCACGCTGCCTGAGCCCGAAGTGCGCCTTCGAGCGGCGCGGATTTGCCCCCGGCATGCACGGCAAGGATGCGCAATTCCGCCGCCAGCGCGTGTCGGACTACACACGCCAGCTGCGCGAGAAGCAGAAGGCGCGCCGCGTCTACGGCGTGCTCGAAGCACAGTTTCGGCGCTACTATTCCGAAGCGCTCAAGAAGCGCGGCATGACGGGCCTCAACCTCTTGCAGACGCTCGAATCGCGCCTGGATAATGTCGTCTACCGCCTGGGCTACGCCGAAAGCCGCGGCCAGGCCCGCGTGCTCGTCACCCACGGCCACTTCAACGTCAACGGCCGCCGCACTGATGTGCCCTCGATGGTGGTGCGTCCGGGCGACGTGGTGGAAGTGCGCGAGGGCTCGCGCCCGCGCACCTACTTCACCGGCCTGGCGGAGAGCGCCGAAGGGCGCCTGGTGCCGGCCTGGCTGGAGCGCGACCTGGGGCGCCTGGCGGGCAAGATGGTCAAGCGGCCCGAGCGCCATGAGATGAGCGACATCCGGCTGAACGAGCAATTGATCGTCGAGTTCTACTCGCGCTAAACCTCGGCTCGAGGGAGACCGCCGCGGGCGTCTCCATCTCGCCGATACGCCCAGCAGTCTGGCGCGCGGTTCGACAGGGTGCGCCGGAGGAGAGGGTTAAAGTGGGCACTACTACGAACATGGTCATGCCGAAGATCGAGCGGGAAGCGATGGCCCAGAATTACGGGCGCTTCGCCATCAGCCCGCTGGAAAGCGGCTATGGGGTCACGCTGGGCAACGCGCTGCGGCGCGTGTTGCTCTCCTCGCTGGAGAGCGCGGCGGTGGTCTCGATCCGCATTTCCGACGTCCCGCATGAGTTCTCGAGCATTCCCGGCGTCAAGGAAGATGTGACCCAGCTACTGCTGCAAATCAAGCAGTTGCGGCTTAAGCTCCTGGCGGGCGATACGGCCCGCCTGCGCCTGGAAGTGAGCGGCGAAGGCACCGTAACCGCCGCCGACATCGTCGTCCCGCCCGAGGTCGAGATCGTGAACCCGGATCTCTACCTGCTCACGGTCGATGATCCGAAGACCCAGTTGGATATCGAGTTCACTGTTCAGCACGGACGCGGCTACTCCCCATCGGAGGAGCGCGGCCGCCTGCCCATCGGCGAGCTGCCGATCGACGCAATCTACAGCCCGGTGCGGCGGGTCAACTTCGACGTGGAACGGGCGCGGGTCGGGCAAGACACCAACTTCGACCGGCTGGTGCTCGAGATCTGGACCGACGGCACCCATCGCCCAGAGGAAGCGCTCAGCCAGAGCGCGCAAATTCTCATCGCGCATCTGCGCGACTTGGCCGGGGTGAGTGAAGAAACGCTCACGGCCGGGGTCAGCGAAGTCGCCGTGCCCAAGATCTCCTCGGAGATCCTCGAGACGCCCATCGAACAGCTCGACCTGTCGGTGCGCGTGTTCAATTCACTCAAGCGCACGGGTATCACCACGGTGGGGGAAGTGCTCGAGCTGTTAGGCAAGGGTGATGAGGCCGTGCTTTCGATCCGCAATTTCGGCGATAAGAGCTTGGAAGAACTGCGCGAGAAGCTGCAGGAGAAGGGCTTCCTGCGTGGTGTAGAAAGCCCTGCGCCCAGCGCAACGGAGTAAAGCATGCGACACCAAGTAGCCGGGAAGAAACTGGGGCGGTCGAGTGGCCAGCGCACGGCGCTGCGCAAGACCCTCGTCAACCAGCTGCTCTTGAACGACCGAATTCGCACCACGCGCGCCAAGGCGCAGGCCATCCGCGGCGAGGTGGAACAGCTGGTCACGCGGGCCAAGCATGCCAAGGCCGAGGCCAGCACGATGGTCCATGCGCGCCGCATCGCGGCTTCGCGCCTGGGCAATCCGGAGGCGGTCAAGCGTCTGTTCGATGAGATCGCGCCGCGCTTCGAAAAGCGCAGCGGCGGGTATACGCGCATCCTGCGTCTGGGGCATCGCCTGGGCGATGCTGCTGAGTTGGTGCTGATCGAGTTCGTCGAAGGCTAGCCCGCACGGCGGCGCTGGCTGCGGCTCTCCCCGCGTGGGGTGGGGCGTGGAACGTTACAAAGCGATTGTGGCCTACGATGGCACGGAATACGCCGGCTTCCAGATTCAGGCCGGTGTGCGTACCATCCAGGGAGCGCTCGAAGAGGCCCTGGGCGAGCTGGGCTGGCAGGGCGCGCATCTCCTGGCGGCGGGGCGCACCGACAGCGGCGTCCATGCGCTGGGGCAGGTGGTGGCCTTCGACCTCGACTGGTCGCACCCGCCCGAGGCGCTGGCCCCGGCACTCAATGCGCGCCTCCCAGGCAACGTGCGCTGCCGCGCGGTGACACGGGTGGCGAACGAGTTCCACCCGCGCTATGCTGCGCGGCGGCGGACCTACCGCTACCGCGTGATTGAGAGCCGGCAAGCGGACCCGCTGGGCGAGCGCTATGCCTGGCGCATCTGGCCCGCACTCGAGCGCGGCATTCTCGAG
>JBGOXY010000024.1:0-16574 GCA_041479415.1 Anaerolineae bacterium | reverse complement strand
GTTTTTCTTTCCCCCCCCCCCCCCCCCCCCCGGGGGTTTGTGGGGGGGCGGGGTGGGGGGCCCCCGACAACATTAACTCCACCAGCGCTGCTTTCTCCATCACGCAGGCAAGCCACCCCAAGCGGTCGCGCCCGGCCCTCGCACGACCACCGGAGACTCACGCGCCCCCGTGTTGCCACGTCGCCCTAGAGGCCAATGCCACCTCGCCTCATCGCGCCGCTTGAACGGGCCATCGATTGTCCTTTAGTTGCGGGTGTCTGATCCGCGAGGCATGCGCGCGCCCCTTGCCTCGCGCGCGCGTTCGCTGCTGAGGAGGTTAGACCGAAGCCAGCCCTATAGGCACGTTGCCAGAGGCTATGCCGGCAGCACGCCTAGCGTCCGGCCAACGCCGGCAAAGAGCTCCAATCCCTTCTCGAGGTCGTCATGCCCATGCGCGGCCGAGATCATCACCCGGATGCGCGCCTTGCCCTTGGGCACGGTGGGGTAGCCGATGGCCATCGCGAACACCCCCGCCTCGAACAGCTTGCGGCTGAACTCCTGGGCCAGGGGTGCCTCACCCAGCATGATCGGCGTAATGGGGGTTGTGCTGCGGCCGGTATCGAATCCCAGACGCTGCATCTCACCCTTAAAGAAGCGCGCGTTCTCCCACAATCGATCGACCAGTTCGGTGGACGACTCGAGCAGATCGATCGCGGCCAGGCAGGCGGCAACATCCGGGATGGTCATGGCCGAGGAGAAGAGGAAAGGCCGGCCGCGTTGGCGCAGCCAGTCGGCCAGGGAGGGCGAACCGGCCACCACCCCGCCCACCACGCCGAATGCTTTGGAGAGCGTCCCCACTTCCACATCCACCTGGCCGTGTAACCCAAAGTGGTCGATGATTCCCCGGCCGCCGCGGCCGAGTACGCCTTCACCGTGTGCGTCATCCACCATGAGCATGGCCTCGTGATCGTGCGCCGCCGCAGCGATGTCCGCGAGCGGGGCCACATCGCCGTCCATGCTGAATACGCCGTCGCTGATGACCAGCGCGCGGCGGAACGAGGTGCGTTGCTCCTTAAGAACGCGCCGCAGGTCGTCCACCTGGGCGTGTGCATAGCGTACAACTTTCGCCCCCGAGAGACGGCATCCATCGATGATGCTCGCGTGGTTGAGTTCATCCGAGAAGATGACGTCCTCGTTTCCGACCAGGGCGGCGATGGCGCCTAGGTTGGCGGTGAACCCGCTCTGAAAAGTGACGGTCGCCTCCGCGCCTTTGAATTTGGTCAGGCGCCGCTCGAGTTCGAGGTGCAAGTCGGTGGTGCCGGCGATGGAGCGGACCGCGGCCGGACCCACACCGTACCGCATCACGGCCTCGCGCGCCGCCTCCACCAACCGCGGATGGTTGGCCAGCCCGAGGTAGTTATTGGAGCAGAAGTTGAGCACCCGCCGTCCATCCACCGTGAGGTAGGCCCCTTGCGCGGAGGAGAGTGTGCGAATGCGGTTGTAGAGGCCGCTCGAGGTCAAGTTGGCGATTTCATCGTCAATCCATTGCAGGCGATGAGCCATGATCATCCTTTCTCGCAATTGCGCCCGAGGCAGCCCGTGGACGGCCAGCATCTGGCGCCGGCTGCCACTGCGCCGGCAGCAACGCGCGGCCTTCGGAGTCAAAGTCCAGGCACCGGCTCTCCGCAACAGCCTCCAGTTCGAGGGTGCCATACAGGTGTGGGAAGAGCTGACCGGGTTCCGACGGCTCGTAGCGCACGGGAGCCGACAGGCGCGCCGGATCAATGCGCAAGATCACGACATCGGCCCGGCCGGCGAAGTAGCGCTCTGCGACGCCGGCCAGTTGAGCAATCGTTGAACAATGGATGAATCCCTCCTCCGCCAACCCGGCGGGTGCGTAGGCCCCGGTCGCGCGCGCCCGATCCCAATCGGGCTGCGGGAGGAGATGATAGATGAACTGACGGGGCGCGGCGTGCGGCTCACTTGGCGGAGGGTTCATCCGACGCTCCCGCCAGGGCCAGCTTCGCCTCTCGCCGCAGCCTCTTGAGGGCCGCCTCGCGTTGGCGCGCGGTGCGTGCATCGGGCTGAGGCTCGGTGTAAATCAGATTCACGGGGCGGCGCGCACGGGTGTAGCGTCCACCGCGCCCGGCGTTGTGATCGCTCACGCGTCGCTCGATATCGGCCGTCCAACCCGTGTACAGCGTGCCGTCGGCACACTGTACGATGTAGCAGCAGACGTTTTCGGGCAGCTCGCGGTCGCGGTTCACGGTTTCTTTGCCGTCGAAGCGTCCTTTGCGGCACGAATGATATCCCCCTGGTCCTTCCCCAGGCCGAACATGCGGGCGAAGCTATCGCGCAACGAGGGCATCTCGGGCCGCTGGTCGGCGTGATCGTGCGAGGGGTCGCTCCGGGCCTGCATCCACCGCCGGCGGCCCTGCATGGCCTCGCGCAGCAAGGTCTCCAGCTCATCCGCCGTCTGCGTTTCGTCACCAGCCAGGATGCGGCGCAATTCCTCCAGCTGCTCAATGGCGAGGCCAAGGCGGCGCGCAAGATTCTCGCGATTGGCGGCCAGCTCCGCCGCAGCACGCGGCGCATCGAGGCTCGTGAGAAGCGAGGTGGCTTCGGCAAATGTGTCGTCGGCGATCCGCTGGCCGTCACGCCATCCCGGCGCCTCGGTCACGGCGCGATAACAGGCCAGCGAGAGTAGTAGTGGCAGGTGCCGAGTCCCGGCCATCAAGCCGTCGAATTCTTCCGCATCCACGAAGAAGGTCGAGGCCCCCAGGGTCGGCGCTAGGCGCGCGGTGAACTCCAGTGCAGTGCTGTCCGATCCGCGCGGGGCCACGATGATCATCAGCGCGCGCTCGAAGAGCGGTGTGGGCGGTTCGGGGGTTGGGCTCCTGGCAATGAGATAGGCGCCGACAAGATGGCGGTCGCGCGGCATGGCCTGGGCAGCCCACTCGAAGGTGGGCGTCTTGAGGGGTGCGGTCTCTACCACCACCGCGTCCACCTTGAGCGCCGCGGCGATACTTTCCAAAACAGGGCGCACTTCGAGAAAGGGCACGGCCAGCACGACCAGATCCGATCCCTCACAAGCTCGCCCGGAATTGCGCTCGACGTGGTGGATTGCCCCACTTGCGAGAGCGCGCTTGGCGGCGCCCGCGTCGCGATCGCACCCCACGACACGCAAATTCAACTCCGGCTTGGCCAGGGCCAACCCGAGCGCGGTGCCGCGCGTGCCTAATCCGATGAGTGTCACCTTCCCGGTGGGAGAGGCAGGAGATGTCACGTTGTTCACCTTCGCGGTGGATCCCATCGCCGGCTGCGGGTCAACTTCCCCACGAGACAAACCATGAGAAGAGGACCTGGCCGACGCCGCGGATAATCCATGAGATGGGGTCGATACCCACGAGTGGCAAGGCAAAGACCAGGACTATGAGGATCATCGGGCCGTAGCGCTGCAGTTGGTCGAAAGTGCGTGCGGCCGACCCGCGCAATAAAGAGCCCACCACCTTCTCGCCGTCGAGCGGAGCAAACGGCAGGAGATTGAAGACGGCCAGAATGATGTTGATGATGACGAACTGGGTGAGGAAGAAGGCCGGCGTGGGCAGGAAGCGCGTGCGCGGGACGAATTCCGGCCCGACAAGGCCCAGCGCGAAGGGCAGCGCCGCCAGCGCGGCGAGCAACAAGTTGGCGCTCGGACCCGCGGCCGAGACAATGCCCATCCCGGCCCGTGGACCGGGGCGCAGATTGTTGGGGTTGACCGGCACGGGCTTGGCCCAGCCGAAGCCCACGGCCACCAGCATCAACGAACCGAGCGGGTCGAGATGGCGCAATGGGTTCAAGCTGAGGCGCCCCAGTTGGGCTGCGGTAGGGTCTCCCAGGCGCGTGGCGACCACCGCGTGCGCCAGTTCATGAAAGGTGAGCGCCAAGACAAGCGTGATGAGACGCGAGAGCAGGTCGGGAAGCGTGAGGCCCAGCACGCTGCGATTATACCCTGCGCGATGCTCTGATTCGGAGTCTGTCGAGAGCGGCGGCTTGCGGGTTTGCCCCGTGCAAGCCCCCGGGCTATACTCAAAGGTACGGCACGCCCGGCGGTAACAGGCGCGCCGAGGTGCTAATTCCCCCGGGAGGTCACATGGTCGCCAAACCTCGCCTTAACTACGGACAGATTTTCACCCTTGGCTTCGGCTTCCTCAGCACGTCGATCCTATGGAGCGTTTACAACACCTACGTTCCGGTCATCATGCAAACCCGCTTTTCGCTGGGGGCTGCGGCGATCGGGTTCCTGATGACCCTTGATAACATGGCGGCTCTCTTCATCCAGCCGATGATCGGCGTCGTCAGCGACCGCACGCGCACACGCATCGGGCGGCGTATGCCCTATCTGTTGATCGGCGCGCCAATTGCCGCCGTGGCGTTCGCTTTCATCCCCAACGCGCGCACCTTCTCTGCGTTCATCGCGGCCATCACGGTGATGCTGCTCTTCGCGGCGCTGTACCGCACACCGGTGATCGCCCTCATGCCGGATCTCGTCCCGTCGCCGTTGCGCAGCCAGGCCAACGGTATCATCAACCTGATGGGCGGGGTGGGCGGAGTGTTGGCCTACATCGGCGGCGGCCTGCTCTATGATGTGAATCCCGGGCTGCCCTTCTGGCTCGGTGCGGCGCTGACCGTCATTGCCATCTTGATTGTCCTTCTCGCTATCCGCGAACCGCACGAGCCTATGGCGACCGCCGCGGATTCGCAGGAACTGAGCGACATGTTGCCCAGTGTGATCCTGCTGGTGGTCTCGCTGTTGTTGTGGGGCCTGGGCAACTGGTGGCTGGAGGGGATACGCGGCGAGCTGGTTAAGGGCCTGGGCTACCTGGTGATGGCCGCCGGCTTCATTCTCTTCCTGGTCACCCGCCTGCGCCGCCTGCCGCAAGGAAACCGCGGCTCGCTGCTGCGACTGCTCTTGGCGATCTTCTGCTGGTTTGTCGGCTTCAACGCCATCGAAACCTTCTTCTCGCTCTACGGGGTGAACGTCCTGCATATCAAGCCCAGCCTGGCCGGAATCCTGATGGGGGTGGCCAATCTCACCTTCATTATTTTCGCCCTGCCCAGCGGTTTCATCGCCGCCCGCGTCGGACGCCGGCGCACCATCCTGTGGGGGTTGGCAATCTTCTCGATGCTCCTGCTCATCGCCTTCTTCGTCCCGGTGATGGCGGTCATCGCCGTGGCACTTGGCCTGGGCGGGATGGCCTGGGCCCTGGTCAATGTCAACTCGCTGCCCATGGTCCTGGATTCCGCACGGCAAGACCAGGTGGGCACCTCGACCGGGTTGTATTACCTGTTCTCGACGGTCGCGGCCATCGCCGGTCCTATCGCCAATGGCCAGATCATCGAACGGACCGGCAACAACTACAATCTCATCTTCCTCATCGCGCCGTTCTTCTTCGTCGTTGCATTCGTACTGATGCTCGGCGTGCGCCACGGCGAGGCCTTGCCGTCCACGACGTAGCCTGGCGAGCCGGCGTGCCAAGTGGGGCGCGCCATATCGCGCCCCACTCTTTGCTCCGCGCTGTGCGCAGGGGAGATGAACAGCATGGCAGAGCTCAGCCGCGCGCAAATCTTCGATCTGCTCAACCGCCCCGGTCCGCTGTGGCTGCCTGGAGTCGATCTGACCGAGGCCGACCTGCGCTGGGCCGATCTGGGCAGCGCCAACCTGAGCGGGGCCGACCTGAGCGGTGCACAATTGCAGGCGGCCATACTCGGCACGGCCAACCTGAGCGCCGCCAAGCTTGTGCGTGCCAATTTGCGCGGCGCAGGCTTGCAGGGCGCTGATCTGCGCTGGGCGGATTTGCGTGGCGCCGATCTGGCCGGCGCGGACCTGAGCCTGGCCGACTTGCGCGAAGCGGATCTGCACGATGCGCAGGTCACTCCGGAACAGTTGCGGCGGGCTTCCTTCCTCCAAGGAGCCCGCGGCCAGCCGGCCCTCTCAGGGTAGTTGAGCCGCTTGGGCAATTCAGCCTGCTTCTCACACGCTCCGCTCGGACATCTCTCAACCTCGACCTTTCTTCGGCTAACACCCGTGGGGTAAAATCGCGCGCATGCATCGCGTCCGACCTCGGCCCGCACGGTGGCCATGGTTCCTTCTCGGCTTTGTCGGCATTCTCGCTGTCGGCGCAGGGGCATTCCAAGTCCCGGCTGTGCAGCACCGGCTCGATTGGCGCCTCGACATTGCCCTGGCCCGCGTGCGCGCCGTGCTCTACCCAGGCGACGTGCTGCCGACGCCGGCCTCGGGTGAGGTTGCGCGGCCCAGCCTCTCACCGGGAACTCCGGCCCCTGCGCAGCCCGCGCTGCTCGACGAGCCGCTCGCCACGGCGATGCCAACCGCGGAGAGCGTGAAGCTTGTTGAGCCCGGGCCTTCCGCGTCACTGCCCTCACCTGCCTGGGAGAACCAGGATTGGAACAACTGCGGCCCGGCCACGCTGGCCATGACCCTGCGCATGTTCGGCTGGCAAGGTGATCAATACACGATCGCAGAGGCCCTCAAGCCCAACCGGCGCGACAAGAACATGCGCTGGGACGAAATGGTCTACTACGTCCAATCCCACGCCGGCTGGCTGCAGGCCACTTTCCGCGTCGGCGGTGACATTCGGTTGCTCAAGCGCATCCTGGCCAATGGCCTGCCGGTGATTGTCGAAAAAGGAACCGACATCCCGGAATACGGATGGGCCGGCCACTACCTGCTCCTGACCGGATACGACGACGACGCTCAGACGTTCATCACACAGGACTCCTTCGTTGCGGCCGATCAATCCGTCGCTTACTCAAAGCTGGATGCTTACTGGCAGAGTTTCAATCGTCTCTACATCCTGGTCTATCCGCCGGAGGACCAGGCCAAAGTGCAGGCCCTGCTCGGCTCGGACGCGGACGAAAGCAGCAATCGCCTGCATGCTCTGGCAACAGCTCAGGACGAGACCCAGGCCGATCCACGGAACGCCTATGCCTGGTGGAACCTCGGATCGAATCTGAATTACTTCGACCGCTTTGCGGAAGCGGCGGCTGCCTTCGACCAGGCGCGCACGTTGGGCCTCCCTTGGCGCATGATCTGGTATCAGTTCGGCCCCTACCGTGCCTACTACAACGTGGGACGCTATCAAGAGGTGATCGATCTAGCCGATGCCGCGCTGCGCCGCACGCCCCAGCTCGAGGAGTCACTCATCTGGCGCGGCTGGGCACGGTTCAGCCTGGGCGATCGCCTGGGGGCGGTCGCCGACTTCCGCGAGGCCCTCGCCCAGAATCCGCGTTCGACCGAGGCGCACGCGGCGCTGGAGTCCATCGGAGCCACGCCATAGCCCGCCCTTCGTCTCGGCACCGCTGGGCAATCCAGCGCTCATCCTCCCGGGCGATATAATCCGCGCATGTTCTCCTCTCCGCGCCTGCGGCGTTGGCTCTTGCCGCTGCTGGTCATCGGCCTGCTGATTATCGACCTGCTGATCGCCTACCAGATCCCCTCCATTCACGATCGTCTGGCATGGCGATTGGATGTCTATGGCGCCGAGGTCCGCCGGTTCTTCTTCCGGCAACCAGACACACTGTCCACACCGGACCCGCGAGCTGTGGAGAGTGCGCGCGCCACACTCACCGCTCGCGCGCCCACGCCCAGCCCTACGGTGCATGCGACAACCGTCGCGCCCACACCTTCCCCCAGCCCGACCTTTGCGCCGCTCCCCACCAGTGTCGTGCTCGACCCGCCGCGCTACGAAAAGCAACTGTTCAACAACTGCGGTCCGGCCACTCTTGCGATGACCCTGCGCTACTGGGGCTGGACGGGCAGCCAGGTGGATACGGCCGCCGCGCTCAAGCCCATGCAAAACGACCGCAATGTGATGCCTTATGAGCTGGCGCGGTACGTTCTGGACCACACCGACTTCGCTGTCGTGATCCGCTCTGCGGGCACACTCACCGATCTTAAGCGGCTGATCGCGGCCGGCTTCCCGCCGATCGTCGAGAAGGGCTTCAACGAAAGCGATGTCGAGAAGAAGTATGGCTGGATGGGTCACTACAACCTGCTCACGGCGTACGACGATGCGGCGGGACACTTCATCGCCCAAGATTCGTTCGTCGGGCCGGATCACGCTGTGGACTATGAGACGATGCTTTCCGGGTGGCGCGCGTTCAACTTCATCTACGTCGTGGTTTACCCTTCCGAGCGAAACGAGGAAGTCCTTCGGCTTCTGGGTCCCAACGGGGATGAAGCTTACAACCAGGCGCTGGCCATCGACAGCGCCCGGGGAGAGACGGGCCTGCTGACCGGCCAGGACTTGGCCTTTGCCTGGTTCAACCTGGGCACGAGCCTGGTGAATGTGAACGACTACGGCCCGGCTACTCTCGCCTTCGACGAAGCCCGCTACGCTGGCTTGCCGTGGCGCATGTTGTGGTACCAGACGGGGCCTTACTTCGCCTACTTCTACGGCGGGCGTTACCAAGAGGTGATCGACCTGGCCAATCAGGTGCTCAACCAGCGAGACGACCTCGAGGAATCATGGTACTGGCGCGGCATGGCGCGCCTGGCGTTAGGAGAGACTCAGGCAGCCATCGACGACTTGCGCAATGCGCTCGCCAAACATCCCGGCTTCCCTCCAGCGGTCGTCAAGCTGCAGGAACTCGGCGAACTTCCGTGATCTCATCACATCCGGGTTGTTTCCCGTTGCTCCGCCAGCACATGCTGCGGCATTGCCCCGCGCAATGAAATCGCTGGCGCGCTCTTCGCTTCTGGTCGCGTTCTTTTTCGGTCTCGACAAGGCCATCGGGCTGGCGAGGCAACTCCTCGTCGCGCGCCAGTTCGGTGTGAGCCCCGAACTGGATGCATTCAATGCGGCCAATAATGTTCCCGACCTGCTCTTCGCGCTGATCTCCGGCGGCGCGCTCTCGCTGGCCTTCATCCCGGTGCTCACCGAGACGCTCGAGCAGGAGGGGCGTGCCGCCGCCTGGCGCCTGTTCAGCCGGGTGGCCAACTGGGCGTTCGTGATCACGGCCGTCCTCTCGATCGGATTGGCGTTCGCCGCCGAGCCGATCGTCGCCTGGCGGTTAGGCGTGGCCCCTGGCTTCTCGGCCTCCCAGCAGGCCCTGGTGGCGCAACTCATGCGCCTCAACCTGATCGCGACGCTGATCTTCTCGGTCAGCGGGTTGGTCATTTCTGGGCTGCAGGCCAGGCAGCACTTTGTGCTTCCGGCTCTCGCACCTGTGCTCTACAACGTGGGTCTCATCGCGGGGGTGGTGGTGCTCGCGCCTGAGCACGGGTGGCAGGTCGGCCCGCTGCGCCTGCCCGCGTTCGGTCTTGGGATCCAGGGCATGGTGTACGGCGTGATCCTCGGGGCGCTGTTGCACTTGGCCATCCAAATCCCTGGGCTGGTGCGCTATGGCTTCCGCTGGTCGGCGTCGCTTACCTGGCGCGATAAGCGAGTGCGGCGCGTGGCGCGCCTGATGGGTCCGCGCGTCCTGACGCTGGGCGCCATCCAACTTGTATTCGTTATCACCGACAACCTGGCGTCCTACATGCCCGCCGGAGCGGTCTCGGCACTCGTCTATGGTTGGGTCATCATGCAAGTGCCCGAGACGGTCATCGGCAGCGCGATCGGAACGGTGCTCCTGCCACGCCTGGCCGAGCGGCTCGCCCACGACGATTCGGCCGGCTTCAATCTGGTGGTCGCGCGCGGAGTGCGCCTGATCCTGGTCTTCACCCTGCCTACGGCGGTGGCGCTCGGCCTGCTTCTGCCCGCGCTTGTTCCGTGGGTCTTTCATTTTGATGTCGAAGGCACACGCCAGGTGACATCCGTGGCTCAGATGTTCCTGGTGGGTTTGGCCGGCCACGCGCTGCTCGAGATCGCGGCGCGCACCTTCTACGCCCGACAGGATGCCCGCACTCCGCTCACGGCTTCGCTGCTCAACTTCGCGAGCTTCCTCGCGCTGGCCCCTCTCCTTGCACGCGGGCTCGGGGCAGCGGGAATCGCGCTGGCCAATTCGCTCAGCTTCACGTTTGAGGCCCTGCTCCTCCTGGGTTGGGGCTGGCGGCGCGGTCAGCGATTCGCTGTTGGCGATGCTCTGGCACACGCGGCGCTGGCCGTCGTGGCGGTGCTCGCCATCGGCTTGGGGGCCCTTTGGCTCGCGCCCGGCAGTGTGCCGGGGGCGTTGGCCGGTGCGGCACTTAGCGCGGGAGGAGTCGTACTCATCGCAGGGCGCGAACTTCGGGCGTGGGCCAGCGGTTGAGGCTAGACACCCGCCAGCAGCCGATCCACGGCGGCGGCCAGCTCTCCAAGATTGGTCACGACGAACACTGCACCGCATCGCTCCGCATAGCGATGCATGTCGCTGTCGCCGGTGCCCCACAGCGGGCGCGGCTCCGGGGTGAGCCACAATGCGCGCCGGCTGCGCCGCACAAACTTGGCGAAGAGATCTAGCCGCGGCTCATTGAAGTTGTTGCGTCCATCGCCCACCACAATAAACGTCGTACGCGAGTCGAGCAGGGCCAGGTGGCGGCGGTCAAAGTCCGCCAGGCTGCTGCCCAGGTCGGTGTTGTAGTAGCCGGCCGGCATGCGCGCGAGTACCTGCGCCACGGCCTGGTGGGCCTCGCCGCGCGCCAGGTCGGGCGAGATGTACTCCAGCCGGTCGATGAAAGCGAAGGCGTGCGTCGTGCGCACTTGGTCTTGCAGCGCATGTAGCAGGCTGAGCATGAGCTCGGAGATATGCCGCATCGAGGCACTCACGTCGCACACCACCACCAGCTTGGGTTTGAGATGCCGATCGCGATGTCGCAGCTCCATCGGCACGCCGGCGTAGCGTAGGTTGGCGCGCAGCGTCGCTTTGGCATCCAGTTGGCCACTGCGTGCATGCCTCTGGCGCAGTGCCACAGTACTACGCAGCGCGGCCGCCAGCCGGCGCACCTCATGCCTCAGGCGCTCCATATCGGCCTCGCTGAGTCGGTCGAAGGGCCGTGCCATGAGGGCCTGCACGTCATTCGGCCGTGGGCGCGCCGCCATGTTTCCCGCCAACTGTTGCCCGGCGTAGCTTAACAGCTGGCCTTCGAGCGCGCGCTGGCTGGCGTCGATTTGCGCGCGGATTTGTTTCACTCGCTCATCCTGCAGCCCCAGCCGCAGGAGAGTCTCCTCAAGCTCACCTAATATCTCTTGCACTTCGCGCAGGCGCAACGCGCGGCGCATGCGCTCGATGATCCATTCGCGATACCGCAGATCATCCACTTGCTGCAGGCCGACCGCCCGCCCAACCCGCTCCAATTCTTCATCGCTCAACGGTTCGCCGCGCAGGAGCCGCTCGATAGTGCGACCGAGTGACTCGCTGAACTGGCGCAGGCCTTCGGCCAAGAGTTCTGCTTCCTGAGGGGAGAGATCGCCGGCCACATCGGGCAGTGAAGGCCCGGCGGCATGGTCGAAGAACACGGGGAAGAGCTGGTCGAAGATCGCCAACCCGCGGCGTTCTTTGATCAGCGCCGCGCGCAGCGACACGTGGAAACGGTTTCGGTCGCCCACACCCGCGGCACGCACGGCGCGCAGGCCATCCGCGCTCTCGGCCAGGCTGACGCGCACACCACTGGCGCGCAGCGCGCTGATGAACCTGAGAATGCGTTCTTCCATCTAGGACTCCCGACGACGGCCCGGGCTAAGCGTGTCCCACGGCCCCGCCAGAGGCTGGCGCACGGCGCGGCATGGCAAGCAAAGTCTGCGCCCGGCGCAGGTCGGCCTCGTGTTTGAGCAGAACGGTCAGCGTTCGTTCGAGCGTCTGTGCATCCAGCGCACGGGCATTGAGCACCACCAGCGAACGCGCCCAGTCGAGTGTCTCGCTGATGCTGGGCGCTTTGCGTAGCTCACCCTGACGCAGGCGCTGCACCAGTTCCACCGCCTGGCGGGCCAGATCCTCGGCCAGCCCCGGCACTTTGAGTCGCACCACGCGCAGCTCTTGCTCGAGGGTGGGGTAGTCGATGAAGAGATAAAGACAGCGCCGCTTAAGGGCTTCACTCAAATCGCGAGTGTTATTGCTGGTGAGCACCACCAGCGGCACGTGCACTGCACGCAGCGTTCCCACTTCCGGGACGCTTACCTGGTAATCGCTCAACACCTCCAGCAGGAAGGCCTCGAACTCCGCATCCGCGCGGTCGATCTCATCCACAAGCAATACCACCGGCTCCGGCGAGAGGATCGCCCGGAGCAGCGGCCGCTGCAAGAGGAAACGCATCGAAAAGAAGACATCTTCCTCGCGGCTCAGCCGGTCGGCCGCCTCGCCCAGAGTCTTCGTCCGGCGCAGAGAGGCTTGCACCTTGTCGCGCAGCAATTGGGTGTAGAGAAGCTGCTTGGCATACTCCCACTCATAAAGCGCTTTGGTCTCATCCAGGCCTTCGTAGCACTGCAGGCGGATGAGTTCCCTCCCCAGCGCGCCGGCAATGGCCTTGGCCAGCTCAGTTTTGCCGACGCCTGCCGGGCCTTCAGCCAGAATCGGTTTGCCTAATTCCTGGGCCAGGTAGGTGATCGTGGCTATTTCATCGCCGGCGATGTAGGTTTGTTGGCTAAGGGCCTGCCGGACCTGATCGGGAGATTCGAAGCGTTGTGTCATGAATAGCGTCCTCCGGGAAAATGGACGACGACGGGCCGCGGTGAAGTATGGCGTAAGCCACGAGGCGAGGCGACGGGAAGTGGGCCGCTGGGTGATTATACGGCGGGTGGCCGTCACGCTTTGCGGGAAAAGAAACAGGGACACGGCCATGCCGTGTCCCTGTCGTGTGCGTGCAGAGGAGCCTTACGGAGTGGCCTCCCAGCGCCCCATATCGCCGGCGCCCATGCGTCCCCCAGGCTGCCCGAAGGCCGGCCCGGTCGTGGTGCGCTCGACCATGAGCGGGATGCGGGTCTCCATTTGTTGCAGCATGAGGTCCGCCTGTTCCTGGGCGATCGTGCCGGCCGCAACAGCCGCAGACACTGCTTCCTGCTTGGCTTCGACGATCGTGGTTACAAGCACCTCCTTGGTGATCCCTTTTTCCGCCGCGATGGACACGAGCGATTTGCCGCCCACGCGCTCGGCCTGGATCGACTCGTCATCCATGCCCAGCAGCTGCGCGACCGCATCCGGCAAACCGGCCCACGTGACGCGCGCACGGCCCACGCCCATCCATGTGCCATCGCAGGCACCACACCCGGGTGGGGTCGGGCCCGCAGCCAGAGCCGTCCCAACCATGGTCGCCGCCAGGGCGGCCGTTACAACGGACACCACAATCAACTTCTTCATCTCGGGTTCTCCTTTGTTTTCATTTGCATTCGCGCACCGCCAATGCGGGCGCCGTCTCTACGTGCACAGTCACTCTACACGCGCCAAGTGGATTTCTTGTGAAGAGGGTCTGCGCTTGGCGTGAATTGTCAGGGGGTCATTCGTTACTTCAACCCGATACGCAGCGCATCCGGCGAGAAGGAATCCGTCTCGAGTTACTCGATGGGCGTGATCGGCGAGGTGTCGGCGGGGAGATCGAGGTCGCCAGCAGTTCCGCATGCGCAGTGCCGTAGGGCTCAGCCACACAGGCAGGCGACATCCTGGACAGCCGCGATGGCGCCAAAAGGACAACGACGACCACGCTGCGATGTTGCCCGGGCTGATTGGAGTTACGGACGCTCGGCGGGTGTTGCCGGTCGGGGAAACGGTAAGAGGGCAGGTACGCGGCGCCGGTATGCCTCATAGGCCATGCCGAACTCGCTGACAAGTCTACGCTCCTCAAACCGCAACCCGATCAGAATGTACGCCGTCAATCCGATATTGAGAGCGAGCAGGCTAGATGTCATGAGCGGGGTCAGCCAGAGGAATAGCAGTCCGGCGGTGTAAAGCGGGTGGCGTACCCAGCGGTACAAACCCGTGACGACCAACTGCCGCTGGCTGTCTTGGGCTTCGCCGAACTGCCGCAGGCCAATGAAGTGCCACACATCCGTATGCAAGAGGCCGACGACGAGCAGCATCCCCGCGCCAAGTTGCCCGAGCACAAGCAGCGCCGCCCACGGCCACGGCGCACGATACAGGAGTTTGCCGGGATCGAGTGCCAGCACCGCCAGCACGGGCAAGAACGTGAGCCCGGCGGAGATGTTATACATCACCCGATACCAGCGATCGGCGCGTGGTCCGAGCCGGTCATGAACGAACGCCTTAAGCGGTGGGCTGGCGAGCGCGCTGTGCAGCGCGCCCCAGAGCGCCACGGCAGTCAGTGTCATCCATGGCCCGCTCATCGCCCCGATTCTCCCTTGGAAGACAGGCTGGTCTTCTTGCCTCCGCGCAGTTCGCCTACCCGCGGCACGAGCGCATTCCAAATCGGACAGCGATCATAGACGGCGCTGAAAGCCACGAGCGCTCCGACTAGAATAAACGTCCAGGCTCCGTGCAGCGAGAGACCCACCCCGGCCAGCACGGTCCCTACACCCAAGCGCAGTATACGATCTCGCGCTGCCGGGCCGCGCCTCGCCTTGGGCGGCACACCGCGGGCCGCATCGAAGAGCTCGGCCAATTGTGCCTCCGGCTGCGCGCCGATCCGGCGCGAGGTTTCCTGACCGTTGCGGTAGACGATGAGCGTGGGGATCCCAAGCACGTCCAGCTCACGAGCCAACTCCGGTTCTTCATCCGCATTGATCTTCCACACATCCACAGCTCCGGTGTGGATCTTAGTCAAGCGCTGCAATGCCGGTGCGATCATCCGGCAGGGTGCGCACCACGGCGCCCACACATCGACCACAACCGGACGCGGGTTAGCCTTCACCTTGGTCAGGAATTCTTCCTTGTTCATTGCCACCTCTGAAACTAAAGCCGGGAGGCACTCTCATCCCGGCCACAATCGAAGATAGTTGCCCGGCGTGGCTAGGCGCGATTGGTGCGCAGCTTGAGAACGGCATACAACGGGCAATAGCCACTGAGGCCGGTGAGCAAGGGCACGAAACCCACGATCTTGAGGAACACACCCCAGCCGCCGGTCACCACACCCGCCCAACCCAGGGACAGTATGGCGATTCCCAGCACCACACGGATCACTCGATCGATACCAGACTCATTTGCGAACTTCATCGGCTGTCTCCTCGTTGTATTGGTTGTGCCCGTTAGACGACGGCGGCGCCGGGAGGTTACAGCCCAGTCAAAACGAATAGCAGGAGGCCGTTCAGGCCTCGTGCTATCGCGACGTGCGCGTCGTATCTCCCTGGTCCCGTCACGGCATGCCGCGACCGGATCTTCGCGCGGCCATTGCCTTCTCGAGTTGGCCAAACAACGCGCTGCGCCGGTCCACCGGGATACCCTCGCGGTGGGTTTCCCTAAAGAGGACGATGGTCTGGCGCGTAGTATCCAATACGACGTGGCAATTTCGGCAGGTGGCCAGATGCTCCTCGGCATCGACACGCAGCTTCTCGGTCAGCCCGTTGTCGATGTAGTCCGAGAGATAATGGATGAGTTCTTCGCAATTCATGGTTCGCCTTCCTTTTGAGCGGCTCGTGCACCAAAGTACTCGGCCAAATGCTCGCGCAGCAGCAACCGGGCTCGACGCAGCCTCACCTTGACCGCACCCTCCGAGATTCCCAGGCTTTCGGCGGTCTCCTGAGTCGAAAGTTCTTCCACATCACGCAAGATGAACGCAGCGCGCAGGGTCTCCGGCAGCGTGGTAATTGCAGCCTCCAATTGCCGGCGCCCCTCCGCGTCGAGCAGCATCTCTTCCGGGGTTTGATCCCACTCGACGAGCGCACGCGGCAGCGGGGGCTCGCCGGGCTCGGGTTCATCCGGTGGCAGCGGCTCGCTCGGCCTCGCGCGCAGGCGGGTCAGGCTGGCGTTGTAGGCCACCCGATACAGCCAGGTGCCCAGCGACGAGCGTCCCTCGAATTGGGCCAGGTGCGTCATCGCCGAAAGGAAAGTCTCCTGGACGACGTCCTCAGCCGCCTGGCGTTCACGCAACAAACCGAACGCCAGACGATACACTCTATCAGCATGGATCTCGAACAGCGCTGCCAGCGCCTGCGGGTCGCCCGCGCGGAGGGATTCGATCGACGGTGTGGGTGGAAGCATCCGCTCCCTCCTTAGACGTGAATGAACGGGCGCAGTTACATCCCGTGCCGATTATCACATTCCCGCGCCCCGACCGACGGGTGCCGCCGCCCTTGCCGATTGTGTTGCCCCGGGCCATAATCATCCTTGCCCAGGCGCACCCTCGCTGCCTACCGGGTGCCGCCGAGGAGGTCAACGTGGCCAAGTCGAAGACTCAATTCATTTGCCAGCAATGCGGCCACGCCGCGCCGCGCGGCCTGGGGCGATGCCCCAGTTGCGGCAGCTGGAATTCGATGGTCGAGCAAATCGTGGCCGAACCGGCGCGCAGTGTGGCGCGCGCGGCGGCCTCCTCCGGCTCACGCCCGCGTCGCCTGCGCGAGATCGAAGGGGATGCGGAGGAACGCTGGCATGTACCGCTCGGTGAATTCTCTCGCGTCCTCGGCGGCGGAGTGGTGCCTGGCTCGCTCGTGCTTATCGGCGGCGATCCGGGAATCGGGAAGTCGACGCTCTTGCTCCAGGTGGCGAGCGCCATGGCCCGCGACGTCGGGCGC
>JBGOXY010000023.1:0-16980 GCA_041479415.1 Anaerolineae bacterium | reverse complement strand
TGGGCGTTGCTGCGGTGCATGGCATCCAGGACGCGCTCGGCCACTTCCAGAGGGGTGCTCGACTTGGTGCGGTAGGCCTTCGCGTAGTCCGCCACCGAGGGGAAGCGCCAGCCGGAGGCTTTGGGTGCCAGGTGCGCCAAAGGCCTCTCACCCAGGTCGCGGGTGGCGGTTTTGCGGGGCTGTTGCTTGGGGTCCACGGAAAACCGCGGAAGGAACGTGGGTGCCTCATCAAACCGCATGGCGCGCCAAGAGGTGATGCCCGCCTGCTTGAGCAGATTGCCCAGCAGCAGCCAGCGGGTGGCCGGGCTTTCGATAAGGAAAATGAACAAGCGCAATGCGATGCCTGCGAATCTCGGCAGTCGGATTGACTTCAGGTCGTACGTCGACCGGTCGTCCATACAAGCCTCCTTGGAATGCTGCTCAGCGTCCACTTCGGCGAATGCGAGCCCATTCCGCGCGGGAGCGGGTCGCCTTCCCCAGACCCGCCACGGAGAACTCAAAGGATTGTACATGCGAATCGACCGGCAGGTAGAGACGTGCCATGAACAGGCCGCCGCCGGGAGATTGGGAACGCTGTCGATGATGGAGGCGTGCCTGCGCATGCGTGATAGCTTGCTGCGCGGCGGCGACAACCGGGGGTCTTCTATCTTCACCCCTCCCAGCCAAACGCGTTATGATTCCCGGCGCCCCAAGCATGCGAGCAGACTGGGCGTGTACCTCCCCGGATCGCATTTCGGCCGGTTCATTCGTGTGATCCATGTCGGCCGCTCCCGCTCCGCGGAGGTTCTGCCTGTCGGCATCTACCGGCAGGCGCATCCGCATGAACCGCCTCGTCGAGCAAAAGCCGAATGCATGCTTGATTATGGCGATTGGCCCCGGCGTGACCTTGCCCGTCTTCCTCGACGGGTTGACCGACAGCGGCGCGCGCGGGAAAGGCTGTGGAGGGGCAGGGCTCGCCGAGCGCGCGCAGGGCTGACGCTGTACCGGTGGCCTTGTGGATACCACCCACGGACCGCCTCACCGAACGCTTCGTAGAGGAAAGGAATCGCGCAGGAATATGGAAGAACGGCTGAGATCGGTCGAGTACTTCTTGCTGGATATGGACGGCACCTTCAACCTGGGCGACCGGTTGCTGCCCGGGTCGCTGCGCTTCGTGGAGGCCCTCAAGAAACAGAGCAAGGGCTATCTCTTCCTGACGAACAACTCTTCCCGCGTGGCGGGCGACTATGCCGCCAAGATGAGCCGTCTGGGCCTGCCCACGACAGAGCGCGAGGTGTTTACCTCCGGCGAGGCGACGGCCCGCTACCTGCTCGAGAAGGGAACAGCGCGCAGGCTTTTCGTCGTGGGCACGCCAGCTCTGCAGGAGGAATTCCGACGCTACGGGTTCGAGCCGGCGGCCGAGCGCCCGCAGCAGATCGTGCTGGGATTCGATACGACGCTGACCTACGAGAAGCTGTGGCGGCTGTGCGACCTGGTGCGGGAGGGCCTGCCCTACCTGGCCACCCACCCGGATTTCAACTGCCCCACGGAACATGGCTACATGCCCGACACCGGAGCAATGATTGCTTTTGTACGCGCCTCCACCGGGCGCGAGCCGGACCTGGTGATCGGCAAACCGAATCGGACAATCGTCGACATGGCAGCACGTAAACTCGGCGTGCCGATAGAACGCATGGCCATGGTCGGGGACCGGCTGTATACCGACATTGCCCTCGGTCAAACTAGTGGAATCACCACCGTGCTTGTTTTGAGCGGCGAGGCCACCCGTTCGGACCTTGATCGTTCCTCTTTCCGGCCGGACCATGTCTTCGAAGATCTGGGAGGTCTCGCCGATTGGATCGAGCGCAATGGGAGACCGCTCCCAGCCACCTCCCACCCGCGCGGCGAGTAGGCCACAAGCCTCTATCTCGATCCGGCCGACGGGTAGCGCTTCGGGGATTGCGTGATCGAGCCAGCAAGAAACCCGCAACGTCAGGTCGCAACTCATGCGCCGGCGATTCAAAATCGGTGATGCAATGCTCTTCTGTGGATAGGACCGTGCGTCTTTGTGGCGCGAGGTGTGGGCAAGGGACGAGGCGTTGGCTGAGACCGATTGATGAAAGCGAAGGAGCTGCCTTTATTTGGCAGCCCCTGTTTGTTCGGTCATAAAGAGCCGTCGCGGTGGCCCGCGTCCCGGCGGGACTTCAACTGTGCGCTCTGCCCAACACGGGTCTCGGGCAAGTGCCGTGCGCGCGCGGTCATCTGCAATGCGTGCTAGGCCCTCTTCCTGATCGGCCTCTCAGACTCAGGGAACCACAAAGTCGGTTGTCTTGTCTATGCAACCCCCGCCGAGGTTGTCCTGGGTGCACATCTTCAGCGTCAGCCGTGCGTTGTGCCCGTGCGGCGGGTCCGCCCCGATCGATGCGGCGACAAAGTAGACCGAGCCCGGCCCCATGGAACTGCCCTGCGGCGGGCAATCATTGGCCGTGCCCAGGTAGGGTGTGTTGTTAGTTCCCGAGTAGAGTGTGCCACTGGTGTTGAGGTCGACGATTTGAATGCGGACGGATTCGAACGCGGCGGTTCCGGTATTGCCCAGTCGGAAGGTGGCGTACTTGAGCGTCACACCACAGATGTGCAGGTTCTCAAACGAGACGGTGAAATCCAGAAGCGCGGGCGGCGGTAGGGCGGACTTAATCTCCACCCAGAAGGCGACCGAACCCGACCCGCCCAGACCGAAGACAATGCCGTCGCCGCTGCGAATCTTCCAGTATCCCTTGTAGGTCCCGGGAGGGCCGGGGGCGCGCAGCGGAACCGACACATCGACGGTCTGCCCCGTGCCGACTGTGCCGGATGTAAGTTGAGTGCTGGACGGTCCGTCCATCTGGTCGCCGTGGTCGAACACCAAAGAATACCCCGAGGTCCAGGTGCACGAGCCCGTGTTCTGCAACCGCCAGGTCTTGGTGAATGTTGCGCCAGAGGTGAATTGCGTACCATCGTCCACCGTCACATCCTTAACGAAGGCAGCGCGATTGCAGGGGACGGGCGTCGCGGTGAAGGTGGCCGTCGGCGAGGGCAAAGGCGTGAAGGTGGGAGTAGGCAATGCTGTGGCAGGCGGAGGAAGCGGCTCGGTGGCGACGATTGGCGGCGTGGTCGGCACCAGCGCCCCGACCAGGGTGAGCTGTGCCGCGACGGTCTGCACCGCCGCGGTCTGTGCCACGTCGACCTGCGCGACTGCGCCGGGGTAGTTGCAGGCGAGCTGGGCGACAAGCGCCAGAACCGCAACGCACGCCAGGGATCTCAGCGTTCTCGGTTGTTGCACCATAGATAGTCCTCCTCCAAGGAAAGGCAAACCGGGCCCCCAATCGCTGTGCTTGTCGACGGGCAATCACGGCGGGCCCACAGCCAATCATATATCGAAACCCCGCGGGGCACCGGAAGCCCGCGGCGTGTCGTCCCGCCTGTGGCGAGCGTCAGCAAGGCGGGTGGCGTTGGCGGTCTACGACGCCAATCGCGCGATGGTGACACCTTCGCCCCCTTCGGCCTCGCCCGCTTCCTGCACGGAGGATACGAGCGAGTGCGCGCGGAGTGCCTCGCGGATGGCGGTGCGCAGGCGGCCGGTCCCTTTGCCGTGAATGATACGGACAAACGGCAAGCGTGACAAGAAAGCGGAATCCAAGTAGCGGTCGAGGTCGATGAGCGCCTCCTCAACCGTCATGCCGCGCAGGTTCAGTTCCATCCCCGGTGGGCGGCGTTCAGGCGCAGGGGACGAGGGTGGGGCAGAGCGGGCGGGCGGCGAGGCCGCTGGAGCTTCGCGCAGGGCCACATCCTCTAAGTCCGCACGAACGCGCAGCGCGCCCACCATCACCTCCAGGCTTTCGCCGCTGACGGCGACCACCTTGCCCTGGATCCCGACCGAACGCAGGTGGACCATATCGCCGACCCGCGGCCGCCGCGCGGGTGCGCTTTCGAAGCGCGCTGGGGCGGGCTTGGCCTCGAGCTGCTCGTCGAGCGCCTTGGCCTGGCTTTCGATGCTTCGCAGCGTGTCGGGGCCGCCCTGGTCCACAGCCTCATGCGCACGCCGGCGCAGCCCGCGCAGTTCCTCGCGCAACGCCTGGACTTCGCGCTGGGCCTCGTCGCGCGCAGCTTCAATCAACGTCTGACGTTCATCCTCAATGCGCGCCAGCCGGTGCGAGAGTTTGGTCTCGGTTTCACTGGCTTCGCGGCGTGCAGCGGCCGCCTGCGAACGTTCGGTTCGTACGGCCTCGCGATCGCGCTGGATTTGCTCGAGCAGCCGGCTGGCCGCCATGTCCTCAGGAGAGATCATCGACCGCGCCCGATCGAGTATTTCATCGGCCAACCCAAGGCGCGAGGCGATCGCCAAGGCATTGGATTGGCCCGGAACGCCGAGAGCGATGCGGTAGGTGGGCAACAGCGTGCGCGCGTCGAACTCTACGCTGGCGTTCATCACTCCCGGCGTGGCATGAGCAAACGCCTTGAGCTCCGGGTAGTGTGTGGCGACCAGGGTCGGGATCCCGCTCGAGACCAGGCGGATGAGAATGGCGCGCGCCAGGGCCGAGCCCTCGGTGGGGTCGGTGCCGGCGCCGAGTTCATCGAGAATCACGAGCGAACGCGGCGTGGCCCGCTCGAGGATGCGGATCACCTGGGTGATGTGAGAGGAGAAGGTGGACAGCGATTGCTGAATCGACTGCTCGTCACCGATGTCGGCGAAGACGCTGTCGAACACGGCCAGGCTCGAGCCGGAAGCCGCAGGAACATGCAGGCCGCATTGGCACATCAGCGCCAGCAAGCCCGCGGTCTTCAGGGCCACGGTCTTACCGCCGGTATTCGGGCCGGTGATAACGATGGCCCCGACCCCCGGCTGCAATTCGAGGTCAATCGGCACGACCGAGGCCGGGTCGAGCAGTGGATGGCGCGCGGTGACAAGGCTGAGGGTGCCGGGGGCGAGCCCGGGCGCGCTTCCCGCCTGCGCGCCTTCCGGCCTGGTGCGGGCCGGGGTCTGCGCCGGTGGTGCGGCCGCCAACATCGGCTCGTTCGCGCCGATCGCGTCGGCGTAACGTGCGCGGGCGAGGATCAGGTCGAGTTCGGCCAGGGCCGTAAGGGTGGCCTGCAGCGCCTCCGCAGCGCGGCCGACCTGCGACGAGAGCTCCGCCAGGATGCGGCGGATCTCTTCCTGTTCGAGCAGTTGTTGTTCCTTCCAGCGATTGTTGAGCTCGACCGTGGCCAGGGGCTCGATGAACAGCGTGGCGCCGCTGGCCGATTGATCGTGGACAATGCCCCGCAGGCGGCCTTTGAACTCGGACCGCAGCGGAACGACGTAGCGCCCCTCGCGCTGGGTGATGATCTGCTCCTGCAGGTGGCTCGCGTGTTCGGAGAGCACACGCTGCAACCGCCCCAGCAGACGATCGTGCGCGCGGCGCAGTTCCACGCGGATCGCGGCCAATCGTTCGGACGCGCCATCGCGTACTTCGCCGTCGTCATCCAGCGTCCGGTCAATGGCGTCGATCAACTCCGGCACATCGTGCAGCCCGGCGGCCTCATGGGTGAGCGCAGGGTATTCCTCGCCCGCGCGGCGAATGAGGCGCCCCAGCGTGCGGCCGGCAATCACGGTCTGACGAATCGCCAGCAGGTCCTCGGGTCGCAGGGTCAAGCCACGCGCGGCGGCCGTCACGGCCACGCGCACGTCGCGCGCCCCGCCCACCGAGACCTCGCCGTGCGTCGCCAGCAGGCGCCGTGCTTCCGTCGTCTGGAGCTGCCAGAGAGCGACGGTCTCAATCTCGGACGAAGGGAGCGACTCGAGCGCCCGCGCACGCCCCGCCGAGAAGGAGGTGAAGTCGGCCAGACGCGCGAGCACGAGCGGCAGTTCGAGGGTCCGGATCGATTTCGAATCCATGGGGGTCTGGAGTGAGGTTTAGAAGAGCAGGGCGGTCAGGCCGCCCATCAAGAGCCCCACCACGGCGCCGCCCACGACGTCCGAAAGGTAATGCACGCCCATCGCCACGCGCGCCAGCGCCACGAGGGGTGCCCACAGAGCCAGGGCCGCCGCCAGCCACAGCGGGCCAACGTGCAGGGCAACGACCCCGAGCATCATCATACGCGCTGCGTGGCCGGAGGGAAACGAGTGGGGGTCGGTACTGCGGTAGAGCTTACCCCACTCGCCGGCCGGCCGTCGGCGGCGGACGGCCACCTTGAGCGCCATGACGACGACGGCCGTTGCCGCGATGGCCAGGAACATCACGGAGGTGCGCCACTTCCACAGGTTGGTCCCGCTCCACCACACAACGGCCAGCGCCGCCCCCCAGAACCAACTGTCGCCCGAATGGGCCAGGAAGATGGCCAAAGCCCGCGTCAGGCCCGGCCTTTCGGCAATGCGTAAACGTGCGGTCCAGCGCCGATCGACATCAAGCAGCGCGCTGAATCGGCCTGGGGTCTCGGTTTCGGTCGGGCGGGGGGAGGGGGGCTGGGAAACGGTCATGAGCGGATGGCCGTGCAGGCTGCGCCGGGCCTGGCCAGGCACAGCCGCCCTCGGCGCATCGGCCGGGTCAATGTAGGGCGCGCTTTTCGAGATCCGCGCGAACCAGCTCGTATTGGAACGGCTTGTCGACATCCATTGCGACTTCGGCAAAGGGGGAGAGCATCACGCGTCCCTTGAGATGCAGCCGCTTGCTGACCATCCGCTCGGCCTTGGCCATCGACACCCGCCCCAGCAGGAGCAAGATCAGCAGGTCGTACCCCAGTAGGGCGGCCTGTTTGAGGGCGCTCTTGCGGGAGGCGATCAGCCGCTGCCACAGATCAGCATTCTCCGTGGCCGTTGCCAGGCGCACCATGTTCAGATCGCCACCGCACACATTCGCGTCGCTCAAACGCACGTAGCTGCGCTTCGAACCCGGGTAGCGCTCCTCCATGACGCGCTTTTCGACAACCGAGTAATACAAGTCGTGATCCGTCTGCAGGGCGGTGGTCACGGTCCAATCCACCATGGCGGAGGTGATGGCGGGGATGTCGGCGCTGGCCAGCAGGATGTGGGCCGACTGTTGCCGTTTTTGCTGAACGGCACGCATCCCGTTGAGGATGTTCTCGAGCATGCTCGGTCCGTCGGGCAGGAAGTGCACCGGGCGCGCGGTTGTGAGGCGCGTGTCGGGCGGGAGCCCGACAACGAACAGGCTTCCGACGTGCGGTGACCCATTCAGCGCATCCACCACCCATTGGACCATCGGCTTGCCGGCGATGGGCAGGAGCGCCTTCGGCTTGCCGCCGGTCACCGAGTAGATCAGGTCATTTGGACCGGGAGTCCCACCTGCAAGCACGACTGCGTCGACAACGGTATCCATGAGTCCTCCGCATGTGGCTGGCCGCGAGTCCCAAGCGAGAGTCACCAGGCCCGGAATGGATCCGTCAGCAGGCGTTGGGATCGCCCTGAGCCAGCCAGTGGGCCGAATGATAATCCCGGCGCACAGTCGCGACAAGACGGACGAGGTGCGCGAAATCTGGTTGCCGGGAAATCAGGAAACAGACCGGAAACTGGCCCGAGAATCAGCCTGCCGCCGAAGTTCGAATCGCGCTTCGGCTGAGCGCCAATTGGGCAAGTGGCGCCGCGGGGTCTGCCGTGAGGTGACCACGTCACCGGCCGTCAGGCCAGGGCTTGGACTTGAGGTTCGAGTTTGAGTTCGGCGATCATCGCGGCCAGCTCCTCGCGCGTAAGCGGGCGCCCCTTGCCGGCCACGGCCACCAACGCCGCCTCCATCATATTCGTGCCGAAGGAACGCCCCTCGAGCACGGGGGTCGTGGTCATGAGGTAACTCACCCCGGCCGCGCGGAACGCCTTGACGTCGTCGGTCGTTGTGGTATTAGTGCAAATTACCTTTCCATCCAGCCGGTCCGGCATGTGGCGCTTGATGTAATGACAATCGCCGGCGATCACCGAGGCCCAGGCATACCACTGGGCGTACTTCGGGATGCGCTTTTCCTGCTTTTCCCCGATCGGGTAAACCCAGTCAAAGGGCAACCGGCCGGCGATCGGCATGAGCACAGCCGCCAATCGCTTGAGGGCGGACAGCGAGCGCAGAGGGATCGGAATTCCCAGGGCGAACATCAGGTCGCCGAAGACGCATTCATAGCCGGCCTCGACAAAGGAAACGCTCATTCCCCACCGGTCGCCGCCCCCGGTCATCAGGCAGCGCTTGGGGTTGATCTTGTCGCCGATCTTCGCTTCCAGCACTTGAGCGGAGCGGCGCTCGAGGGTGTTTTTGAGGCCGGCGCCGTCGACCACCGGGGTCTTCTTCACGTCTCGCACGAGCGGCAGAACCGAGTAAAGCGGATACCACTTCGTGTCGACCATGAGCCCCAGATCCGCCCCGCCCACACCGAACGCGTCCACTTTGCCGTCCAGGTCGCGGTAGAGTTGAGCGGCTTTGGCCATGTCGCCGTCGGTGCCGACGCGCTCAATGGACACCCTTTGCCCCAGGAGGGTGATCTCAACGGCTTTGTCACGCTTGGAAGAGCCAATGCTGATGCTGACGGCGCGTTTCATGGTGCCTCCTCGGCGGGTTGCAGCGTCGTATCCCGAGCTGTGACATGACCGGCACATTGACCGGTCTCGATACTTGTTCGCCCTAGTGCGTCGATCTCCCCTTCGTCGGCCGAGCCCCCGCGCGCTGTTGCGCGCGCTTATGCGGGGTTAGATTCTACTCGCCTCAGCGGAATCGCGTTGCCCGTCTGGCGCCCCAGTTGTCGCGCCTTATCCGTCCTGGCCCCACAGGGAGCAGGTGTCAGCGCGCCGGGTGCGCAGCCGAGGCCCGCCCCGCCGGGGGATCCTCGTGTGGACCTGGCTCATGGCCCTCAAAACGGCGCAATTCCGGCGTCCACCAGGCCACGCTGCCGGCTGCCACGAGACAGCCCAGGCCTCCCACAACGACGGAAATCACCGGCCCGACCCAGCGCGCGAGCAGCCCAGCTTCGACCTCGCCCAGTTGCGGCCCTCCGGCGAAGAAGAGCATGTTCCAACTCACCATACGCCCGCGCATGGCATCGGGTGTGAGCAGTTGGCGCACCGTTGAACGAATCACCATGCTCACCATGTCGGCCGTGCCCGTCAGGGCGAGGGCGGTGAAGGTGACCCAAAATGACTTCGAGAGTCCGAACACGATGGTCGCCATCCCGTAACCCGCGACGGCCCACAGCAGCACGCGCCCCTGATGCTTGATCTGCCCGCGCACGGCAAGCACCACGCCGCTGACCATCGCGCCCAGCGACGGCGCGGCATACAACAACCCGTATCCTTGCGCGCCGACCCGCAAGATGTCTTGTGCGAAGATTGGCAAGAGCGCCGTGGCCGAAGCGAAGAAGGTGGCAAAGAAATCGAGGAGCATCCCCGCGCGGATGATCGGCGCCTGAAAGACGAAGCGCAGTCCTTCCATGGCTGCCTGCAGGCTGATCGCACTGCGTCCTTTCTCCGGTGCGGCCACCGGATGCATGAGGAGCAGGGCCACCACGACGGCCAAGAAAGACAGTGCGTTGAGCAGGTAGGCCCAGCCCACCCCAAATGAGGCAATCACCACGCCGGCCAATGACGGCCCGAGGACGGAGGCGAATTGGAACATGGTCGCGTTCAAGCTGAAAGCGTTCGCCAGGTGTTCGCGCGGGACGAGGCTGGGGATGAGCGATTGGCGCGCGGGCGTATCAAAGGTGGAGAACGCCGCCCCGGCCATGGCCAGCACATAGATCGGCCACGCCAATGACACCTCGCGAAAGCTGATGACCGCCAGCAACAGCGCGGAGATGGCCATCCCGCCCTGGGTAATCAGCATCAACCGCCGCCGGTCCATCGCATCGGCGACCAGCCCGCTGAGCAGGGCGAAGGCCAGGATGGGGACCAGTCGCGTCAGCCCGATCATCCCCAAAGCGAGCGGGCTCTTGGTGATCAGGTAGATGTGCCACAGGATGGCCGCCGACTGCATCATGCTTCCGGCCATCGAGATCAATTGCCCGATCCACAATAGCCGGAAGTCGCGATAGCGAAGTGCGGCCAGCGCGCCCGGCCTCATGTCCCCCAGTCTCGCAGGTAGAGGAAATCGTAGCCTACCGTGCGGTTGCTGAGCTTGGCGATCGGCGGCAGGACGCGCTTGAACTGATTGCGGCGCACGCGTTCGGTCACGCTGCGCACGAACTTCGCGGCGAACCCGGCTGCAACGCACTCCTCCGGGCTGTAGCGCTCATCGACCAACAGATACAGCAGCCGGTCGACCTCGGCGTAGGTGTAACCCAATTCGCCTTCGTCCGTCTGCCCCTTCCACAGGTCAGCGCTCGGAGGTTTCTTCTGAATGGCCTCGGGCACGCTTAAGGCGCGCGCGAGTTCCCGCACCTGTGTCTTATACAAGTCGCCCAACGGGTTGATCGCGCATGCCGCATCGCCATACAGGGTGGTGTAGCCCAGGAGGATTTCCGTCTTGTTGCCAGTGCCCACCACCAGCCCGCCGAAGGCGGCCGACTGATCGTAAAGCACGATCATTCGCTCGCGGGCCATGGCGTTGCCCCGGCGCCGGGCATCGGCCTCCGGGAAGCGCTCGAAGAGCGGCTCCACCATGGCCGTGATCTCCACCGTGTCGTGGCAAACGCCGGTTTGCTCGACGACGCGCCGTGCGTCGTCCAGGGAGTCCGGCGATGAATTCCGATGCGGCATCATGAGCGCCAGGACGTTTTGCGGTCCCAGGGCCTCCGTGCTGAGCATGCACGAGACGGCCGAGTCGAGCCCGCCCGAGAGACCAACCACCGCTCGCGTGAGCCCGGCGCGCGTGATCTCCTGCCGGATGAACGACACCAGGATCTTGCGCACAAGCTCGGCATCGATTCGCGGCATCTCGGTCATGTCCAACTCCGATCGGCGCCCGGTGTGCGCCACCCTCAGCGCACGTTGTTCGTGCGTCCAGGCTGAGTGAGAATGCGCTGCAACTCGCGCTGCACGAGCGCCGTGCGCTCATCCCGCAGCAGCGGCAGCCGGGCGCGCGTCCGGTGCAACTGGTTGAGATCCAGGGTCACCAGCTTCAAGGTTTCTTCGTGGTATGGCGCGCGCGCCAGGCAGCGTCCGTTCGGGTCGAAAACGGTCGAACCGCCCCAGAAATTGAGGCCGTCTTCGAAGCCCACCTTGTTGGTGTGGGCCACGAAGGAGGTGAACAGGCTGGCATATGATTGATTGACTTGCTCCACCCACCATGCGCTTTCAAGCGTGGCGCCGGTCCCCAGCCCACGCCCCGGCGAAGCCGACATGAATAGAAGGAGATCCGCCCCATCCAGCCAGAGCAGGTAGGGCGGCGACGCGTGCCAGAAGTCCTCGCAGATGAGCAGGCCGGCCCGCCCAAAACGCGTGTCGAACGCGCGCACGTGATCGCCCCAGGCGAAGAACCGCCCCTCGTCGAAGAGGCCGTAGGTTGGCAAGTACACTTTGCGATGCACGTGGCGAACTTGGCGCTGCGAGAGATAGGCGGCGGAGATGTAGAAGCGGTTGCGCTGGTCCTCTTCGACGAAGCCGACCACCACGTCAATATCCTTGCTGGCGGCCACAAGCTCGCCGAAGATCGGATCGCTTTCCGTCGGTCGGCAGGCGACGGCGGGCACCAGATCCTGAAGTACATAGCCGGTTAGCGACAGCTCGGGGAAGAGCACGAGATCGGCGCCAGCTTTGCGAGCCTGGCGGATAAAACGGAGGTGTTTTTCGAGATTCGGGCGAAGAGTGCCCAGGGAATTGGAGATTTGGGCCAGCGCCAGGCGGAGTTCCATGGGCGGAATGATACCACCGGCGAGGGTGTGGCCCCCGGCTAGAGTTTTCCCTCGGCGGCCCGCAGCTCCACGCGCGTGGGCTGAGACTATAATGCCATCCCCTGCGGCATCGCGCGTTGGATGCCGCCTCCCACCACTCGTCGGATGGAGATCGGTTAATGCGCCTGAGCACACTCTTCGGACAGACATTGCGCGAGACCCCGGCCTCGGCCGAGGTGGCCAGCCATGCCTTGCTGCTGCGAGCCGGGTTCATCCGTCCGCTGGGGGCCGGCATCTTCACGCTTTTGCCGCTGGGCCTGCGCGTGCTGCAGCGCATTGCGGCCATGATGCGCAGCGAGATGGATCGCCTCGGCGGCCAGGAAGTGCTCATGCCGGTTGTTCACCCGGCCGAGGTTTGGCAAGAGAGCGGCCGCTACCAGACCATCGGGCTCGAGCTCGGGCGGTTCACCGATCGCACCGGAAGGCCCATGGTCCTGGCCATGACCCACGAAGAAATCGTGGCCGACCTTGTGCGCCGCGAGGTTCGCTCTTACCGTCAACTGCCGCGCCTGCTCTTTCACATTCAAACCAAGTGGCGCGACGATCCGCGCCCGCGAGCCGGGCTCATCCGCACGCGCGAGTTCACCATGCTCGACAGCTACAGCCTGGACGTGGACGAGGCCGGCCTCGATCTTCAATACCGCGGCCATTTTCAGGCCTACTTCAACATCTTCGCGCGCTGCGGCCTGCCCGTAATTGCCGTTCAGGCCGACGTCGGGATGATGGGCGGATCGCTGGCGCATGAGTTCATGTTCCTTTCTCCTATTGGGGAGGACACGATTGTCCGCTGCCCGTCGTGCGAGTATTCCGCCAACCGTCAGGTTGCCCGGCAGATGAAGACGCCGGCGGAGGCCGAGGTGCCGGGGCCCCTCACCCGGGTCGCCACGCCGGGTTGCGCGACCATCGAGGACCTGGCCCGCTTCCTCGACGTGCCCACCTCGCACACGGCCAAAGCGGTGTTCTTCACCGCCTTTCGCGATGAACGCGATGCCTCGACGGGGCAACTCGTTCTGGCCCTGGTGCGCGGCGACATGGAGGTGAATGAGACCAAGCTGGCCAATGCCGTGGGCGCTCGCATGCTGCGCCCGGCCACCGAGGGAGAGGTGCGTGCGGCGGGCGCGGTGCCGGGCTATGCCAGCGCGATTGGCTTGCGCGAGGCGCGAGTGGTGGCCGATGATCTGCTCGCGAGTTCGCCCAATCTGGTGGCCGGGGGCAACGAGGAGGGAGTCCACCTGCGCAATGTCAACCTGGGGCGCGACTTCACGCCCGACACGTTGACCGATATCGCCGCGGCGCACGAGGGCAGCGCCTGCCCGCAGTGTTCAGCGCCGATGCATGCCGTGCGCGGGGTGGAGGTGGGCAACATCTTCAAGCTTGGAACCCACTATTCCGACAAGCTGGGCTGCCACTTTCTGGACGCGCAGGGCAGCACGCACGCGGTGGTGATGGGCTCGTATGGCATCGGCCTCGGTCGGCTGCTGGCATGCATTGCCGAAGCGCATCATGATGAGCACGGCCTGGCCTGGCCGGTAAGTGTGGCGCCCTACCCGGTGCATTTCGTCGTTTTGGCGGCCGACGACCCGCGCATTTCACAGGCGGGTGAGGCAGTCGAGCGCGAATTGCAGGCAGAGAAAGTCGAAGTCCTGTATGATGATCGCAATGAGAGCCCCGGGGTGAAGTTCGCCGACGCCGATTTGATGGGCATGCCGATTCGCCTCACTCTCGGCAAGCGCTCGATGGCTCAGCAGGCCGTTGAACTTCGTCTGCGCCATAGCGGCGAGAGCCGCAATGTTTCCCTCGCCTCCTTGGCCGGTGAAGTCACACGCGAAATCGCACGGTTGACGGGCGAACTCGAGGCGCAGCGGATGGTGGTGCCGTACCCGTGACCGCGCCCGCCCAAGCGTAGATAGGGGCAAACGCCGTCGGCAGCCCGTAAGGAGCAACTCATGCCTCCGCAATTGCAGGTCCTGTTCGAAACCCCGAACTTGGTCTTCATCATTCTGGTGGTTGGCATCTGGGCCAGCGCGTTGGCTCTGGTGGTCCCCGGCACGGGGGCGCTGGAGGTGGTGTCCGTCTTCTGCCTGCTGGCCGCCGGCTATGGTGCATTGAGCCTGCCCATCAACCTGTGGGCGGTGGTCATTCTGCTTCTCGGCGCGGCCAGCTTTGTGGCGGCCATTGTGCGGCCGCACAAGAATTACTTCCTCATCGCCTCGGCTGTCTTGCTCACGGCCGGCTCCATCCTCCTCTTCCGCGGCGAATCGGGACGCATCTCGGGCGTCTCGTGGCCGCTGGCGGCCGGTGCGACGCTCTTGACGATTAGCTTCTTCTGGCTCGTCGTTCATCAGTCGCTGAAGGCATACCGTCAGCGGCCAACCATGGATCCCGGCCGGCTCACCGGGGAGATGGGTGTGGCACTAACCGAGGTCCACGGATCCGGGTCCATTCAACTGGCCAGCGAAATCTGGAGCGCGCGATCGCGCGAGGCCATCCCGCCTGGAACGCACGTGCGCGTTGTGGGGCGAGAGGGTCTGGTGCTCTTGGTTGAACCAGCCGCTCAGCCCGGGGAGGGCGGCCCGCGCCCGGCAGCACCTTAGAGAAGGCGTGCAAAAGCCCATGAGCGAACTGGCGCCTCTCGAATTCGGACTATGGCCCAGCCCCATCCCGGCCCAGGCAATCGGCCGACGGCTTGGCCTGCTCGATGTTAAGTGGGACACCAACGGCCGCACCCTGGTGTGGCTGGAACGTCGCCCGTCCGGCGGAATGCTGGTAGCCCGCGCCGGCAGCGAAGCGATGCGGGACATGACCCCACTCCACGATGTCCGCGGGCGGTTGTTCTACGGCGGCGGCGAGTTCGCGATTGCGCATGGGGTGCTTGTGTTTGCCGGCCACGGCGGAAGGTTGTTCCGTCAGTCGCTCGACGCCGGGCCGGCGGTCGCCATCACTCCGCCATTTGGCAATTCGGCCGCGCCGGAAATCTCACCCGACGGGCGCTGGGTGGTCTACGTTCACTCCTGCGAGGGAGTCGACCGGCTAGCGTTGGTCGAGGCGGATGGATCTCACTGGCCCACCGACCTGGCCTGTGGGGCGGACTTCTACATGCAGCCGACCTGGCATCCGTTCGGGGATCGGCTGGCCTGGGTCGAATGGGACCACCCGGACATGCCGTGGGATGGCAGCCGTCTGATGCTCGGCCGCATGGAGGGAACGCCGCCGCGGTTGATCGACGTCCAGACCATCGCCGGCGATGATGAGGTTCCGGTCTTCCAGCCCGCCTTTTCGCCTGAGGGGAACGTCCTGGCATATCTTCAGGGAGAGGGGGAATGGGACCAGTTGTGCCTGCTCGACCTGCTGGCGGGCACGCGGCGCATCCTGCTCGATGGCACCTCGCTCATGCCTCCAGCCTGGCTGCACGGCATGCGCACGCTGGCCTGGTCGAGCGACGGACGGCGGCTCTTTGTGCTGCGCAACGAAAAAGGGTTTGCCTCTTTGTGGGCAATTGATGTGGAGACCTCCCACGCCCAGCGCGTGGACATCCCGCCTTACACATGGATCTCGCAGTTGAGTTCGGCCTCAGGGAGTGAGGCGCTGGCATTCATCGGCTCCGCACCCACGACGCCGGAGCGAGTCGTCGTCTGGCGTGAGGGCACGGTGGAAGTTGTTCGGCGCAGCCAGGCCGAAGAGGTTCGCCCAGAGGACCTGCCGGCCGCGCAGCCTTTGAGTTGGGCCGCCCTGGATGGAACACTGGTCCACGGGTTATATTACGCGCCCACCAGTCGTGTCGCACGAGGCGAAGGGCTGCCGCCGGCCATCATTGATGTCCACAGCGGCCCAACCCGCCAGCGCGTGGCCGGGTACTCGGCCGAGGCGGCATTCTTCGCCACGCGCGGATACGCGGTGCTGGCCCTCAACTATCGCGGCAGCAGCGGCTACGGCCGGAGCTACATGCGCCGTTTGCGTGAGCACTGGGGCGAATACGATGTCGAAGACGCGATCGGTGGCGCCGGAGCGCTTGTCGAGCAGGGTCTGGCCGATCCTCGGCGCATGGCGATCATGGGCACAAGCGCCGGCGGGTTTACCGTGCTTAATGTCCTGGCTCGGCATCCAGGGGTTTTCCGCGCAGGGGTATGCTCGTTCGGCATCTCCAACCTATTCACGGTCCGCGAGTCCGAATTCAAGTTCGAAGCCTACTATCTCGACTCGCTGATTGGACGATTGCCGGAGGCAGCCGACCGCTTTCGTGAGCGGTCGCCGCTCTTCCATGCTGCAAGCATTCGCGACCCGCTCGCGTTGTTCCACGGGGAAGATGATCCGGTGGTACCGTTGGCGCAGACGGAGAGCATAGCCCAGGAGCTCGCCGCACGCGGCGTGGCTCATCAGCTGCGCCGGTTTGCGGGCGAAGGGCATGGCTGGCGCCATGAGGCGACGGTGACCGCCTTCTACACAGAGGTGGAGGCGTTCTTGCGCCGGCGCGTCGTTCTGGGCGCCTCGTAGGGGCAGGGGAGCGGAGATCGGTCAACGGGGGCGAACAAGAGCGAAGCGCACGTAACGCTCGCTTGCAGTGTGACCCTCGTGCTGCTCATTCCATTCGTCGACTGGGTGTGGCCGATCGACCTGCGCCAGGATGGGCGCGAGGGCCCGCCTGCAGCCGGAAACAAGGATGAGGACTAGTTCGCGATTGTGCGAAGAGGAGGATTCATGGCTCAGGCAACGTGGTTTGTCTTGTGTGTTGCGGGCGTTATCGTACTGGGGGCGTTGATCATCATCGCCAATGCCATCCGCATCGTGCCGGAATACGAGCGGCTGGTCGTCTTTCGACTTGGGCGGTGCATCGGCGAGAAGGGGCCCGGCATTGTCCTGCTCATTCCCTTCGTCGATCTCGCACGGCGGGTGGACTTGCGCGAGCAAGTGCGCGAGATCCCGCATCAAACCTCGATCACCAAGGACAACGCGCCCATCTCGATCGACTTTCTGTGGTTCTACAAAGTGCTCGACCCGGCCAGCAGCGTTCTCCAGGTCGGCAACTTCGAGATTGCCGCACAGGGCATGGCCACCACTACCCTGCGCTCGGTGATCGGCGGAATTCCTCTGGACGACGTGCTATCGCAACGTGAGCAGATCAACCTGGCGTTGCGCACAAAGCTGGACGAGGTCACCGAACGCTGGGGCGTCAAG
>JBGOXY010000022.1:0-17290 GCA_041479415.1 Anaerolineae bacterium | reverse complement strand
TCCAAGGCTAATTCACCCGGCTGTGTGCCGGCGGTCAACCACCTGCTGGGCTCAGCCCGAGCGCCTCAGCGAAGTGGCGTAACGCGGCCAGGTGGTCGCTGGGCTTTTCTAGCCCGCAGCCCATCGTATTAAGCGAGATGTGGGTGGCCCCTAGATTCTGCCAGGCGTCGATCGTTGACATCCAGCGCGATGGATCGGGCTCGGCGTATTGCATCCGCGCTTCGATGCCGAAGGCGCTCTTGGCGCGGCCCGATGCCGCAAGCGCCTCGTGCAGCCTCTCAATGAGAGGCCTCGCGGCTGCCGGCTCGCGGCCTGGGGCGATCCATCCGTCGGCCAGGCGTGCCGTCCGGTTGATCACCGGCGGGGCGCTGCCACCAAACCAAAGCGGGATCGGCTGCTGAACGGGAAGGGGATTGAGCCCGGCATCGTCCACCCGCTCCCAGCGTCCCTCAAAAGTCACCAGCGGCTCGGTCCACAGGCGCCGCAACAACTCCACCTGCTCTTCAAGACGGCGACCGCGCGTGTGAAAGTCTTTCCCCAGCGCGTGATATTCAACCGGATTCCAGCCCAGCCCCACACCCAGCCGAAGCCGTCCTTGGCACATGCGGTCGAGGGTCGCCGCCTGTTTGGCCACGAGCGCCGTTTGACGCTGGGGCAGAATCAGTATGGCCGTGCAAAACTCCAGGCTGCGAGTGAGAGCGGCCATATAGGCGAACAGAACGAACGGTTCGAGGAATGGGGTGCGATAAGTGTAGGGGCCGGTAAAACCGCCCGGCCTGTCGGGGTTGGCGCCCAGGATGTGATCGTAGGCTAGCAGATGGGAGTATCCGAGTGCCTCGGCCGTCTGCGCGTAGTCGCGCACTGCGGCCGGATCGTCCCCGTATTCGGTCTGAGGGAACACGAGTCCAATCTTCAATTAGGTCTTCCCTTCATTTATGATCCCGGGCGGGGTCCACGGTCGGCCGGGGGCTTTCGGGCGGGCGGACGGCCGAGCAGGCCGCCCTCTCGAGAATCGCGCTTGCGGCATTACGGCAAGGAAATTGCACCGTCACACACAAGCCAGGTACGCGCGGGACGTTCGTCATTATCAACCCGTTACAGGACCTGCCGAAAGAGGTCTTTCGAGTGCTTGACTTGCAGGGAGTCGCGCTGTAATATGCCCAACGATGGTCTTCTGCCGGGCCTGCCCCCCTCAGGTCCGGCGTGGAGACCATCACTCGTTTGGGGCGGCAACGGAACTGCCAGTTTCCGCCGGCTGAGGGACGAGTACAATGAAGGCATCGTCCCTGGCGCGCGGGACATTATCTTTTCGAGGCCATCTTGAGTCATCCCTCTCAAAACCGACGGGCGATCGAGGCCTTTCGCGATCTGTTTGAACCTGAGCCGGTCGAGGAAGAGGCCAAGACCATCGTCTGCCCGAGCTGCGGCGGCACGATCAAAGCGGATTCGCTTTACTGCCAGTTGTGCCAGCACGACCTTTCGCAGCCGGCGCCGCAGCGCTCGAAGGGCGCACCGCATGGTGCGGTCTTGCTCGTCTTCGGGGCATTGCTGCTCCTGGATCTGGCCCTTCCGCTGCTCCTCCTCTACACCCTCAACCCCTTCCCCGGACATTGGGTTGTCGCCGGAGTGACGCTGCTGCTTTATCTGCTATTCAAAGTGATGATCGCCCGGCGGGCAGCTGAAGCGCGCGCCGCCCCCAAGCGGCCCTCCGCCTTCAGCACCCTGGGCCTGGTCCTTCTGTCTCTGGTGCCAGTGGCCTCGTGGTTCGTTGCCGCGAAGGCGTCCAATCGAGTGGCCCAGGCGCCTGCGGCGCGGGTCCTTTTCCCCGGGCTGGCCGGCCTGCTGCTCGCCGCGGATTTTGCGCTGGCCGTCGGGTTTATCCCGGTGACCGGCGGTGGCGATGCAATCGCCAACTTCATCAACTGGCCGTATGAAGGCTGGTCCCTCATGCAGCCGCTGCCCACGGGTGTGTGGCCCACGGCCCAGGCGGTGGCCACCATGCAGCTCGGCTGCCGCGATGCGCTCACCATCGGCGAGGCGGAGATTGGCCGGTCGCTGTGCGTGCGGGGCAGGGTGCGGGTGGGCTATGGCCGGCGCGGCAACTACTACATCAAATTCGCCAGTGAGCCGAAATCCTTCTTCATTGTAGGCTACGACTGGAATTATGAATTCGGCGGAGTGAACCCAGGGGATTGCGTAATGATCGAGGGCACGATACAGGACCTGGGCGGCGTTCCAGTCATGGTCATCGAAGAAGAGCAACTGGCCTTGTGCCCGCAGTAGCCCTGCCCCACCTCAACCTGTCAGATCCAATCGAGAGCCGATCTGGAAGGGGGAACAACACGCCTTACGGATAGCCGCGTGCGGGCAGCTTGGGCACGGATTCGGCGCACGCGCGATCTGAAATGCGCGTCTCCTCAGGGTTGCGCGCTGCCCACCGCAACTGAGGCAGAACGCCCACGCGGCCCGACCCCTCCTTAGAAAGACATCCCTCCTTCCCCGCTTCAGGCAGTCAACCGGCCTCGACCGGGCGGATTTGGCCATCCGTCATGCTGGATGGTGTATTGACCCGGCGCAGTGAGCGCACGCCGGTGCCGTGCGCTCGTGCGAAACCCGCTTGCTCAGCGGACGTATAATCGCTCAACGCTCAAATGCCAGCCCCGACTTCTCCCATGGCGCCCCAATCTCCGCCTCGCGCCAAGCGTGCGCCGGCCGAGTTGCTGTGCCTGCTCGCCGTCAGCCTTCTCTCCCCGGCCAACCTCTCCGCGTTGGAGTTGCGCGGCGAAAGATTCGCGTGGGTACACGCTCCCGCTTCCGCCGCCCCGCTATCCCAGCCGATGTCCGCCGATTTCGATGGCGATGGTTCTCTGGATAGGCTGTCGCTCATGGCCGGTCTGGCCCGGGTCACCTCAGGCAATCGCATCGTCTGGCAAAGCCCCGCAGCATGGAATGTGGCCGAGGGGCTGATAACCGACCTGAACCACGACGGCAAGCCCGAACTCGCGCTGCTCGTGTGGCGGCCGTACGCTCCCTGGCCGATCGACCGTTATGTGCCCCATGGCGGACGCCTAAGCGGCTTCCAGGATGGGGCCGGCGCGAGCTGTCATCTCATCCTGATTGGCTGGAGAGACGGCGGCTGGCGCGAAGTATGGGCAGGCTCGGCCTTGGCCGACCCGCTGTTCCACCTCGCCGCGACGGATTTTGACCGCGATGGAATCCAAGAACTCATGGCGCTGGAGGGGCGCTACAGCGCCAAGCGCTCCACCCACTCAGGCAATCTCACGCTCTGGCGATGGAATGGATTCGGGTTCAACCTGGATGCCCGTTGGAGCGGACGTTTCTCCCAATTCCAGATTGTGCGCTCGGCCGATGGGCATCCGCTGGTTCTCGTTCAAGGATCAAGGAGATGAACATGCGCGCTCACTCGCTTCGTCCATGGCAGACGGTCATCGCAGTCCTGGTGCTGGCGGCGCTCGCCTGCAATGCGCTCGGCCTGGTCGCCGGCACGCCCGCCGCACCGCTCACCCCGGGCTCCGCAACGCCCGCCGGCCAGGTCACTCCACCCGCAGGTGTCTACTCGCCGGCATTCGCGGAGTATCCCGAAGTAAGTGTCAGCCTGCCAGTGCAGTTTAGTGGCGGATACTCCTTGCCGGTGGATACGACCCAGGTGAATAACCTGAGTGCTTTCGACCTCTCGGCGGAGGCGCGTCAACGCCTGAGCCAATACGGGTTCGTGGTTGTGCGGCCCGCGCCAGGAACGTACCAGGAGTTCTACCAGGTCTACGAGTCGCTGCGCTATGAACAAGACCAGCCGGTGTTCATCACGACCGACGCGGTCTTCCACGTTTACCATCTTATCTTCGACAAGATGCTGCGGGATCTCGAGCGTGAGAAATTCATCGCGGCGATCCGCGCATTTACCCGGACGATGCTGGCCGCATCGATCGATCAGCACGCGGCTGTAGCCGGCACGGCACTCGCCGAGCCAGCGCTGCGCAATGTAGCCTTCTTTGCCGTGGCGGCTCAGCTCTTGGGGCTGACGGATCCCTTCCCGGCCGAGGTCAAGTCTCTGGTCGATTCCGAGCTGGTGTTCATTCAAGCTCACCAGGGGCCGCAGGTCTCGCCCATCTGGGATCGGGCCGACCTGGAGCCCGACAAGAAGCTGGTCGAGGATTACAGCCAGTACGTGCCGCGCGGGCATTACACGCGCAGCGAGGAACTCGAGCGCTACTTCCGCGCGATGATGTGGTACGGGCGGCTAACCTTCCGCTTGCGGGATGCCTTCGAGACTCAGCGGGCTCTGCTGGTGGTGCAGGCGCTGCGTGGCGCGTCATCGGCTGAGGCGGGTAGCGCCGAGAGCTTGTGGCGCTCGATCTACGAGCCGACCGTCTTCATCGTGGGCAAAGCCGACGACCTGTCGGTGCAGGAGTACGGCGCGCTGTCGGACGAGATCTTCGGTGTGGGCGCGCCGCCAGCCGCCTTCGCGGACGGCCCGAAGCTCGATCGGTTCCGTGAGGCGGCGGCCAAGCTGCCCCCTCCGCAAGTCAATTCGATGTGGGTCTGGATCTGGGAGGACAAGCAGGAAGCCACCAGCGGGTTCCGTGTCATGGGCCAGCGCTTCACACTGGATGCCTACGTTTTTGGCCAACTCATCTGGCGCAATGTGGGCACGGCCGACAACCCGCGCGGCTTGCCGAAGGGGTTGGATTTCTTCGCCGCGATGGGATCGCCGGAAGCCCTGGGCATTCTCGAAGCACAGGGCGAGACGGCCTACGCCAACTTCCCGTCGCAAATGCAGAAGGTGCAAACCGAAATCGCTGCCTTGGGCAAGGATTCGTGGACGCAAAACCTGTACTGGGCGTGGCTGTATTCCTTCCAACCGTTGCTCACGCCCAAGGATGCGCGCTACCCGGCCTTCATGCGCAGCACGGCGTGGCTGCGCAAAGACCTGAACACCGCGCTCGGCTCGTGGACCGAACTCAAACACGACACGATTCTCTACGCCAAGCAAGTCATGGCGGAGATGGGCGGCATGGGCCCGGAGAATCCTCCGCGCTCGTACGTCGAGCCGAACCCGGAGGTTTATGCGCGGCTGCTCGCGCTCTCGCAGATGACGCGCACCGGCCTCGACCAGCGCGGCCTGTTGACCGACCTGACGCGCAGCAATTTGGAGAATCTAGAGGACCTGCTGGCCTTCCTGAAAGGGACCGCCGAGAAGGAGCTGGCGGGCTCGCCCATCTCGGAGGACGACTACACCCGCATGCGCTACTTCGGCGGCGAGATCGAGGCGTTGACGCTGGCAGCCGCTGACCGCGATCCCAACGATCCTTCGCAACGAGACCTGCACGATCAGAAGGCGGCCCTTGTGGCAGATGTTGCCACCGGCATCGGCCGCGACGGCCAGCTGGCGGTGCTGGAGGAGGCCATCGGGCAGCCGGCCATGGTTTACGTGGTCGTGCCCGACACGCCGTGGCGCGTCGCCGCAGGCGCGGTCTTCACCTACTACGAATTCACCGTGGCTCCGGGAAACCGCTTGACCGACGAAGCCTGGCAGGCGCAGGAAGAGAGCGGCCAGGCACCGCCGCTCCCGGACTGGACGTCAATTTTCTTGATTCCGTGAACGCAGGGCGGAGCCGTCATGCTGCATTGTGCAGGCCAGGCCCGGCGCTCCGCCGGGCCTGGCCGGATAGCCGCTCGCCGAGCCGGGCGCATCACGCACTGCGCGTGCTGCTGGTGGCTGCGGCTCTCTGGATGCTCGCAGGGTGTGCCCCGCGCCCCAAAGGCGCCCGGCTGGTGTTGCTCGGCGACATCATGCTTGGGCGAGGCGTCGCCCAAGCATACGATGGCGACAACTGGGAGCACGCGCTCGAAGCGCTCGTTCCCTTCACCGCTCTGGCCGACCTCACCGCCGCCAACCTCGAATCCCCGCTGACTTCTCGTCCGCGCGCGGTGCTGGCCGGGTTCGATCTGCGTGCGCCCCCCGAATCGGTGCGTGCCCTGAGCCGCAGCGGGGTCACGCTCGTCTCGCTAGCCAACAATCACATATTGGATGGAGGACAGCCAGGCCTGGCGCAGACCCTGGACGTTCTGCAAGAAGCGGGCATCGCCGCCATCGGTCCGGCAGGGGAGGCGCTCGTGCGCCAAGCGGGTGGGGTGCCGTTGGCCTTTCTGGCATTTGACGATGTGTCTCGAGCGCTGGATGTAGATGAGGCCGCAAGTGCGGTAAGCCGCGCGCGCGAGCAGGGCCGGATGGTCGTGGTCTCGATCCACTGGGGTCGTGAGTATCTCAGCGTGCCGGATGACCGCCAAGAGGCACTGGCGCGCGCGCTGGCCGACGCGGGCGCCAGTGTGATCTGGGGTCATCACCCGCATGTCGTCCAATCCGTGCGATGGGTGCAGGGCGGGGCGTTGCCGTACCCAACCCTGGTTGCCTACAGCCTTGGCAACCTGCTCTTCGATCAGGCCGGGCCGCCCGGTACCCGGCGCGGCGTGGCATTGGGCCTCGCGCTGGGAAGCGACGGCGCCCATTCGGTGCAGGCCTATGCCTTCGTCATTGATCCGTCCCGTCTCGCGCTTCGATCGGCCGACCCCGCGGCGCGCCTCGCCCTTGAGCAACGTCTCGGACCCGCCGTAAGTGTAGTTCACTGAGGAGAGATGGCCCGGCGGGAACCGCAGCCGTTGTCTTGCGGCGCGGCGAGGGGGCGAATATACTCATCCTGGCTGCGCACGCAGGGCCTCCGATGAGAGGGCATGGGTGGGTGGTTCACGAGCCAGGCTGCTGGCCGCCTTCGAGGGTGTGCGGGAGGTCGAGGACGGTATCCTCGCCTCGCAGGCCGGCGATGCCTCTCAGGCCTCGAACATGTGGTCGGGCCTGGCCCGAGCCAACCCCATTTCCGCGGCGGCCGCCTCGCCCTCCTCGGATCCATTCGTCAAGTACCCTACCTGGATCACTGATTACATCAACCCGTGGCATGAGTTGGCGCTCGATGCGGGCTGCGGCTATGGCCGGGTAAGCATCCCGCTCCTGGAGAAGTGCGGCCACCTGGCGCTGGCCGGAGTGGATATCTCCTTCGTCATGCTGCGCGAATACCTGTGCCTGGCGCGCAATCACCAGGTAGAGGATCGACTTGTGTTGTACTGTGGCGGGTTGGGACAACTGCCGCTGCGTGATGATTCATTTGATTGCGCGATCAGCGCGGCCGTGCTGCTGCACTTGCCACGTGACGAAACCCGGCGGGTCCTTGGCGAGCTTCACCGGGTGCTCCGACCCGGCGGCCGGATCATTCTGGCCTCCTGCTTCCCCAACCTGACCAACCTTGAAGGCGTGCAGAGCTGGCTGTATGAACATCTGCTGCCGGATTCGTCACGCAATGGCCCGGTGCCGGCCTATTCGCGAAACCAGGTTAGGCGACTCTTCGAGGGATGGCGCGAGGTGGAGATCATCGAGCATGGGGCGACCCTATTGCCTCGCCAACTCTTCGGTGTTGTGCTTGCCGCCGGGAACGCAATTCGGAACCTCAATCAACGCGCGGATGGGCGTCTGCCCAGATGGATGATGCGCAAGGGACTCCTGCTCTCGCAGCATGATGTGGTGGCGACCAAGTGAGATCGGCACGGGCCGCCTCATAGGTTGTTGCCTGCGCGAATCTGCACGGCCCGCAAGCGCCCATGCTTGCAGGCCCAGCGGTCTGACCGGAGGTGCTCGGGTTTGCCGTTGAGCGGGTCGGCAGCGACCTCGCCAACGTCGGGTGTGCGCGGGCTTATCCGGTGGTTACCGTTGCGAAGATCCTCTAGACGCAATGGCTGACTGGAATCTTGCTCTGGCGTGTCGTCTGCTACGACAGGAGAGGGTCAAACCGCGTAGTATACTCACCGTGTCAATCGTACGGACCTCCAACCCACCTCGTGAGGGTCCTGCATGCCGGCACTGGGCGCGTTCACATTCGTTTTGCACTCCCACTTCCCCTATTGCCGCCTGGCAGGGCGCTGGCCTCACGGGGAGGAGTGGATCCACGAAGCGGCCGCCGAAACCTATATCCCACTGCTCAACGCGCTGTACGACCTACGCGAACAAGGGTTGCGGTTTCGCCTGACGATCAGCCTGTCTCCGGTCCTTGCGGAACAACTCAACGATGCAGATATTCGCGCCAATTTCGTAGAGTATCTGCGCGAAAAGATAGACGTCGCGCAAGCAGACGAACGTCGCCACGAGGCGTCCGGGGATGTGCATCTGCAGCACCTCGCGAGTTTCTATCGTGAGTGGTATGCACGCATCCGAAGGAGTTACGAGGAGCGGTTTTCGGGTGATGTGATCGCAGCTTTCCGCCGCCTGCAGGATGAAGGCCTGATCGAAATCATCACGTGCGGCGCAACCCATGGCTACTTGCCGCTTCTCGGCCGCGATGAATCCATCTCGCTGCAAGTGAAGACGGCGGTGGCCTCCTATCGCCGCCTGTTTGGGCGCGACCCGCGCGCCATCTGGTTGCCCGAATGCGCCTACCGACCGGGCTACACTGCCGAAAGCGGTTTGTCTCGGCCGGGCTTGGAAGAATTCCTCATGCGCAGCGGGCTGCGCGCATTCTTCAGCGACACGCACGCCGTGGAGGGGGGCGAGCTTTCCGGCCCCGCCGCCGGGCAGGCCATCGGCCCGTACGGGCAGGTGGCCCGGCGCTACACCGTCCCGATGCGTGCGGGCGATCCGCCTCAGCCGGCCTCCACCTTCCAGCCGTACTACGTGGGTTCCTCCACCGTGGCGGTCATTGCGCGCAACAAACAAACCGGGCTGCAGGTTTGGAGTGCAGAATGGGGCTACCCGGGCGAGGCGGCCTATCGCGAATTCCACAAGAAGGATGGCACGTCGGGTCTGCAGTACTGGCGCGTGACCGGCCCGCGTGTGGACCTTGGGTCCAAGGACTTGTACGATCCGGACATTGCGCAGGAACGGGTGCGCTCGCATGCCGATCATTTTGCGGCGCTGATCGAGCGCGAGTTGGCTGCCTACACGGCATCCAGTGGCCGCTATGGGTTGCTGGCCGCCAACTACGATACGGAACTCTTCGGTCATTGGTGGTTTGAGGGCGTGGATTGGCTGCGGGAGGTGATCGCCCGCGTGGCGCGCAACCCGCACGTGGATCTCACCACGGCCAGCGACTTCCTCGAGACCCACCCGCCGCGCGAGGCGCTCCACCTGCCCGAGAGTTCGTGGGGCGCGGGCGGACAGCATTTTGTCTGGGACAATCCTGATACCCATTGGATGTGGGCGCCGATCCATCAGGCTGAGGATCGGATGGCCGGCCTGGCTGCACGCTTTGCACATCCCGGCGCGCTCGAGCGCACGTTGCTCAACCAAGCCGCGCGCGAGTTGCTGCTGCTTCAATCTTCCGATTGGTCTTTCTTGGTGACCACGGGCCAGGCGGGCGAGTATGCCATCCAGCGTTTCCGCAGTCACCTCGACCGTTTTAATGGACTGGCCGCTTCGCTCGAGAGCCGGGCGCCGGATGCGACGCTGGCCGAGGAATTGTGGCAGAAAGACAAGGTCTTCGAGAACATCGACTACACGTGGTTCGGGCCGTGAGCCAGCGTCGCGGCCCGCGAGCCTCGATGCCGCCCGCGCCGCGCCGAAACCCCGGCGGGAATGCGGCGGCGCGCCTGCGCGTCCTGTTTCTCATCAACGAGGCCGAGCCCCTGATCAAAGTCGGCGGCCTGGCGGATGTAGGTGGCAGCCTGCCGGCTGCGCTGCGTGAGATGGGCCTGGATGTTCGCCTAGCCTTGCCCTTGCATCCAACAATGCGGCCGCTCATCAAAGGCGAGCGCTCGTCCGCGGAGCTCAGCCTCCCCGGGGCGCGGGCGTCGCAAACTGCGAGCATCTACACCTGCCGCCTAGGCCGTGTCCCTTTGTGGCTCATCGACGGCCCGCCCTTGCGCGAGGCGGATCGTATCTACAACACGCGCCCGGAGGAGGACGCCGGCAAGCTGGTCTTTGCCTCGATTGCCGCTCTCCGCTTTGCCATGCACTCCGGCTGGGTGCCTCAGGTTGTCCACGCCCACGATTGGCACACGGCGGCCGCGCTGTATTGGATGCGGTTGAATGCCTCCGCTGGGAGCACCCTCTCGGCCAGCGCCGGGGTTCTGACCATCCATAACCTCCCGTATCTCGGGCAGAATGCCGGGGCGGCGCTGCGAGAGTACGGCCTGCCGCCGCCGGGCGAACCCGACGGGCCGGCCATCGGCCCCGGAACGCCGTACGCGCACGTGCCGGAGTGGGCTCGCGATGCGTTGCTCGCCTTGGGCATCGCGTCGGCAGAAAGGATCGTGGCTGTCAGCCCGTCGTACGCCCGTGAAATCCTCACGTCTGAATATGGCAGCGGCCTGCACGGTTTGCTCCAGTCGCGGGCTGAAGCCCTGGATGGAATCCTCAACGGACTGGATGTGCGTCTTTGGGACCCGGCCCGCGATTCGCGGCTCGTGGCGCGATTCGATGCAAGCCGGATCGATCGACGCGCCAGAAACACGGCTGCACTGTGTGTGAGCTTCGGGCTGGATGGCCACGGCGATCGCCCCCTGGCGGGCATCGTCTCGCGCCTCGACCGCCAGAAGGGGTTGGACTACGCGTTGCCGGCCCTTGAAGGGTGGCTGGCCGCGGGCGGGCAGCTGGTCGTTCTGGCAGCGGGGGATCTCGAACTGCAGCGCGCCTACGTGGAGTTGGGCGAACGGCATCCTGGCCAGGTGGGGGTGCGCATCGGCTACGACCCGGAGCTGGCCGCACGCATCTACGGCGGCGCACATCTCTTGGTGATGCCTTCGCGATATGAACCGTGCGGGCTGAGTCAGATGATCGCCATGCGCTACGGCTGCTTGCCGCTCGTTCGCTCGGCCGGCGGGTTGAAAGACACGGTGCGCGACGCCGAATGGCCGGGGGGCACGGGATTCGTGTTCGATGCCGCCACGCCCGAAGCCTTGGCGCAGACTTTGGCGCGCGCGTTGAACCTGTTTGCCTTACCGCGACGATGGCGTACGCTCCAGCTGCGGGCGATGAAAAAAGAATTCGGCTGGGCGAATTCGGCCCGACGCTACAAGCAGGTTTACCGGCACGCCGTGCGCGCCCGTGCGCGCTCGGCCCGGATGACACAGGAGGCACGATGAGGGTGCGTGCGGTCGTCCTGGCGGGTGGGGAAGGCTCGCGGTTGGGCGTACTCACGGTCAAGCGCACGAAACCGGCTGTGCCCTTCGGAGGCAAGTACAGGATTATCGACTTTGCCCTCTCCAATTGCGTCAACTCGGAGATCTTCGATGTCATGATGCTGACTCAGTACCGTCCGCACTCGCTGATCGAGCACATCGGCGACGGCGGCCCGTGGGATCTCGATCGCAGCTTCACGGGAGGGATCAAACTCTACCCGCCTTACACCGGGCGACGCTCCACCGAGTGGTACCGCGGCACGGCAGACGCGGTATGGCAGAACCTGTCGTTCGTTGCGAGCACGCGACCCGATCTGGTGCTCGTGCTTTCCGGCGACCACATCTACGCCATGGATTACGACCCGCTGATTGCCTTCCACATGGACCACGAGGCGGATGCCACCCTGGCGACGATACGCGTGGCGCCGGAGGAAGCTTCGCGCTTCGGCATTTTGGCCACCGACGACCACTTTCGCGTGGTGTCGTTCGAAGAGAAACCCGCGCGGCCGAAGGGCACGCTGGCCAACATGGGCGTCTATTTGTTCAATGTGGATTTCCTCGACCGGGTGTTGCGTTCCGACAGCCTGCGCGAAGAATCGCAGCACGATTTCGGGCGAGACATCCTGCCCGGCATTGTGGCCGCCGGCGCGCGTTTGTTCGCCTTCCCGTACACCGGCTACTGGGTGGATGTCGGCACCATCGATTCTTATTGGAAGGCGCACATGGACCTGTTGGCCGTGCCGCCCTCGATCGACATGCGCAACCGTTCGTGGGTCATTCACACCCGCTCGGAAGAACGCCCGCCGGTGCTGGTGCGCGACAGCGCTCACATCGTGGATAGCCTGCTGGCGGATGGGACGGTTATTGGAAGAGGCGCGGTGGTCGAACGCTCGGTGCTCTCACCCGGCGTGCGCGTGGGCGAAGGAGCGGTGGTGCGCGATTCGGTGATCATGACCGATTCGCAGGTCGGTCAGGGAGCCGTCGTCGAGCGGGCGGTGATCGACAAGCGAGCTCAAATCGGGGTGCGCTCGCGGGTAGGCGAGCGACTAGACGACCCGGTCGGAAGCATCGTGACCGTTGGCAAAGGCAGCGCCATTCCTCTGGGCGCGGTGATCGGCGCCGGCGCAGTCATCGGCACCGAGGTGCCGGCAGACCGCGTGCCCGCGAGAGTCGATCGCCAACAGGAAGTCTGGATGGCGGAGACCTGACGCGGTGATCGATCTGACCCGCCGCGCGGGCGTACTGCTGCATCCCAGTTCACTTCCGGGGCCGTTCGGCATTGGCGATCTGGGTCCGGCGGCAGAGGGGTGGATAAGCTGGCTGGCCCAGGCGCGGCAGACTCTCTGGCAAATCCTGCCGCTCGGACCCACTGGGTTTGGCGATTCGCCCTACCAGTCGCTCTCTTCCTTCGCCGGGAATCCTCTGCTCATCAGCCCCGAACGCCTGGTCGAGGCCGGCCTGCTCACGCGCGCCGAGCTCGACCCCATGCCCGCAGCCTCTTCGCGGCGTGTCCAGTTCGCACAGGTCATCGACCATAAGCGGCGCCTCCTGGCGCGCGCCTTTGAACGATACCGCGGCCTCGGCCGTTCGCCATGGAGGGCACACACGCAGGCCTTCCGGGAGGCCGAGCGCTACTGGCTGGACGACTTCGCCCTGTTCGCCGCGCTCAAGGCCGACCACGCCGGCCAGCCGTGGAGTGAGTGGCCGCGCGATCTGGCACTCCGCGCGTCCCAATCGCTGGCCAGCGCGCGTCAGCGCCTGGCGGATGAGATCGACAGGGTCATCTTCGAGCAAATGCTCTTCCGTACCCAATGGGAGCAGCTGCGAGCGAGGGCGCGCGAACAGGCGATACAGATCATCGGCGACGTCCCGCTGTACCTGGCTTACGACAGTGCCGAGGTGTGGGCCAACCCCGAACTCTTCCGGCTCGATGCGCATGGAGTGCCGACTCACGTTGCTGGAGTCCCGCCGGACTACTTCAGCCCGACCGGGCAGCGCTGGGGCAACCCGCTCTATCGCTGGGCTCGGCACCGCGCCGACGGATTCGCCTGGTGGCAGCGCCGGGTGCAGAGCGCATTGGGCCTCAGCGATTGGGTGCGCATTGACCACTTTCGCGGGCTGGCCGCGTATTGGGAAGTCCCGGCAAGCAGCCCCACCGCCGAGAATGGCCGCTGGGTGCGGGCGCCCGGCGCGGCGCTGCTGACGGCGCTTGCCCATCAAACGCCTCGCCTGCCGTTGATTGCGGAAGACCTCGGGGTCTTGACGGAGGATGTGGTTGAACTGCGCACGCGCTTTGGCCTGCCGGGCATGCGTGTACTGCAGTTTGCCTTCGACGGCGACAGCCGCAATCCGTTTCTGCCCCACAACTACGAAACTGCAACCGTCGTTTTCACCGGCACGCACGACAACGACACCACGTGCGGATGGTACGAGGGTGCCGATGAGCAGGTCCGCGATTGCGCTCGGCGCTATCTGGGCCGCGACGGGAGCAACATTTCGTGGGACCTCATGCGGCTGGCGTGGACCTCTGTGGCCTGCATGGCCCTGGCCCCGCTGCAAGATGTTTTAGGGATGGGCAGCGAAGCGCGCATGAACTTCCCGGGTCGTGCGGCGGGGAATTGGGATTGGCGTTTCGCCGAAGGCGATTTGACCTCGGCCCTCGCGCAGCGGCTGGGCGAACTCACCACCCTGGCCGGGCGCACCGGTGCCGAGGCACCGCGTGAATTGCCGAACCTCTTCTGAGCCAATCGAGTCCGTGGCTGGCGACGGATGTGGACCGAGGGCGTGCTGAGGCTGCACGCCGCGCAGCAGGTTCAGCCGCCGTCTGCCCGCAGCCCGGCGTGGTGCAGGACGAGCAAGGTTACATCATCGAACGGCTCGCGTGCGCCCACGTGCTCTTCGAGCGCCGCTTCCACCGCGCGGGTTACAGCTTCCGCACCCGCCGGCGCGGCATCGGTCACCGTGCGCATGAAGCGGGGCACCCCGAATTCCTCGAGCGTGGGATTGTGAGCATCGATCACCCCGTCGGTGTACAGAGCTAACGTGCTTCCCGGCTCGACCTGCAGCTCCCTCGTGGCGTAGGTTGCATCCTCGATGACGCCCAAGGCCACGCCGTGATCTGTCAACCAGCGTGGCTCACCCTCGGTCGGCAGAAACAGGGGCGGGTTGTGCCCGGCATTGCCGTACAGCAACCGTCCGGAGGCGGGCTCCCAGACGGCGTAGACCAGCGTGACGAAGAGCTCGGCCTGCGAATCCGAGAAGAGCAGCGCGTTCACGCGGGTCAGCGTCTCGGCTGGGTCGATCCGGCTGATCGCCACTGCGCGCATGAGGGTGCGGCAAAGGGCCATATAGAGCGCGGCCGGCACACCCTTATCGGCTACGTCGGCAATGACCACGCCCCAGCGTGGGCCGGACGATGCCTGGCGCGGATCCGAAAGCGTCGGCGCCGGTAAGGGGAAGAGGTCGTAGAAATCGCCGCCCACTTCGCGGGCCGACTTCCAGAATGCGCTGAGTTGCCACCCCTCGGGCTGCGGCAGACTGCGCGGCAAGAAGGAGGTCTGGATCTCTCGCGCGAGTTCCAACTCACGCTCAAGCCGCCGCCCGACTTCGAGTTCCGCGGCAATTCGCTTCGACTCGAGCGCGGCCGCCAGTTGGTGGACGATACCCAGCAACAGGTCGTCCTCGTGTGTCCGATGCGAAACGGAGGGTTCCAGCCCCGTCTCGCCGGGCTGAGGCAGCGAGAGAAGGCCAAGCAGCCGCCCGCCATACTTGAGTGCGTAGACATGGACCGTGTCCTGGCCCTGGACGAATTCGAGCGCGGGCGCCGGGCGACTGACCCATTCGCCCAGCGATCGCTCGGCCGAGGTCCAGCCAGGCGCGGGGGGGTTGAAGGCCGATAGACTCGGGCGTGTGCGCTGGAACGCGCGCACCTGCGCCGGACCCAGGCCGACCGCGCTTTCGGGGTAGAACCAGCCCGGCTCTTCGGTGGCCCGCCAGACCAGGGCCCACGGCCGATCGACCATGGTCGGAAGAAGCTGGACCAGGGCGGTCAGCGTTTCGTCGGGCGAGGTGGGTGCGGCTGCCGTCTCGGCCACGCGCAGGAGCGAGGCCGAAAGCCAGGCCGCCTCCCGTTCGCGCGTGAAGAGCTGGGCATTGCGCAACGCGATGGCCACCATCGCCGCGAAGGCTTGCGCGAGCTGCAGGTCGTCGGGCGAGTAGGCGCCGCGTTGTAGCGATTGAAAATCGAACACCCCCAGAATGTGTTCTCCGAACACCAACGGCACGGCCATCTCGGTGCGCGTATCGTCCCAGCCGATGGCGGCGATGTAACGCGGGTCGTCGCGTACATCCGGGATGAGTACCGGTTCGCCCGTGCGGGCCACGAAGGCGATCAGGCCGGGTCCATCAAGGGCATACTGACGGACATGCTCCGGCGCACCGCCGGCGCGCAGCGAAATCTGGCTGCCTTGGCGCAGGAAGATCTGCACCCGCTCGATGCCCAGCCGGGCCGAGGTGAGGCGGACGATTTCATCCAGCAGCTTCTCTGGATCGAGGATCGACGACACGGCGCGCGTGACGTCGCCCATCGCCTCCAGTTGCTCAGCGCGCCGCTGTTCGATCTGGTAGGTCTGATTCTCGAGAACGGCAATCGCCAGATGACCGGCCAAGAGCTCGGCCGCGGCCTGAAAATCCGGGTCGAGCATCTGCGCGTCGGCGGTGTGCATCTCCAGCGTTCCCACCACCCGGTCTTCAATGATCATCGGCACGGCGAGGGCGGCCACGGAGCCCGGAGCCAGCCATCCGCCGCGATCGGTCTCCTGCTGGATGAGGACTGGCTGGCGGCGTGCCGCCGCCTGGCCCGAAAGGCCCGCGCCGATCGCCAGCTCGCGTGGCGTCTCGCCGGTATGCGCCGTTTCAGCCTGCAGGACAAGATGTTCGGTGCGCCAAGCGGTCTCTCGCTCGTCGCTCTGGTCGGCGCTGCTCTCAATTGCCCCGCGATGCCAGCCGAGGGCGCTCTGCCACTCGTATATGCGCACGACCTCGAACTCAAACGTTCCGGCAACCTGATGGACGACCTGGCGGTAAAGATCCGGCAGCGCCTGCAGCCCGCGGATCTGTCGAGAGACATCGCCCAACAACGCCTGATAGCGCGCGCGGCGCAAGGCCTCCTCGAGCATACGCGCATTGGCCATGGCCGCCGCGACGTAATTAGCGAGGATACCGACGATGCGCAAGTGGCTTTCGGTGAAGGCGTTGGGTGTACGGCTCTGGATCGAAATGGCCCCGATGACGTCGTCGCGCGTCATCAGCGGCACGAAGATGGCCGAGCGCGGCGGGTCATCGTCCACGTAGCGTGGGCGCGCCGGCAGGCGGTCCATGTCCTTGGCGAAATCGCCCACCAGCAGCGGCTGGCGGGTGCGGCGCAGCCAGCCCACGATGCCCTCCTGACCGGGCGTGAGCGTGAAGCGCGAAGGCGGCAAGCGCTCGCCGTCGCGCGTCCAGAAGATGACCGCGTAGTCGTTGCCCTCGAAGAGGCCCAACTGGAACAGGCGAGTATCAACAATCCGGCCGGCTTCTTCGTATACCTTTTCGGCCAGGCGCTGCACGTCGAGCGGCGTGGTCAACACCACCCGCCCGGCCTCGGCCAACTGGGCCAGCTCGTGCACGCGCGATTCGAGGCTGCGCCGCGAGCGGATACGCAGGCCCATGATGGTGAAGCCCGCACCCAGGAAGAGAATCAGTACCGCCAGCAGAATATTGTCCATCAGGGCGTTACTCCGCCGGGGAGAAACCCGGACGGAACTTGCACAGCGTAAGAATGTTTCGGCTGCCGCGGCGCCTGAAGCGCACCCCGTCCATAGCGCGATGGATGATTAGCCGCCCCAGACCACCCACCGTGACTTCCGCCTGCGCTGATTCCCAGGGCGGCTCGCTGGGCGGGCTCGGGTCCCAGGTCATGCCTTCGTCGACAAAGGAAATCACCAGGCCGTTCGCCAGGCCGCGACAGCGGACGAACACCGGCCCCTCCGATTCGCCGCTGTAGGCGTGCACCACGATGTTGACGAAAGCCTCATCGGCCGCCAGTTCGCATGCGAAGGTCTCCCGCTCGGGG
>JBGOXY010000021.1:0-17708 GCA_041479415.1 Anaerolineae bacterium | reverse complement strand
GTGGGTACGTACGGCAGGCGCAGCCGCGGCCTCAGAGGCGCGCCGGCGGCGTGGAAGGCTCCAGGATCAAGGAGTAGACCGCCACCGGACGGCCTCTGCCGCCAAAGCCGAGCGCCTGATAGAGCTTGAGCGAGGCGTCATTTTCAATCTGGGTGTTGACCGTGAGGTGGCCCGCGGCCTGCCGGCCTGCCTGCTGCAGCAAGTGAAGGGTCAGCGCGCGCCCTATGCCCTTGCGCTGCCAACCCGGGGCAGTTGCGAGGCGCGCCAGGTGCAGCCGCCCCTGAGACTGCGTGGCGAGCAGGTAACCGACGGTCTCTGCCTGGTGAAGGGCAAGGGCGCTCACGGCCGATGCACTGAATGTCGTTTCGAGCGCCTCACGGTCCATCTGCCATGGCGGCGTGAAGGCAAGGTTGTCGAGCGCGAGCACGGCGGGGAGATCCGCGGCCTGCATCTCGCGCAGCACAATAGCCGGCGGTGCATCGGGCGGGTCGGCCCGCTCGCCGAAGTAAGTCAGCGTGACGACCTCGCTCGATTGCTGGAAACCCGCAGCAAGCAAGATAGCAGCGAACGAGGCCTCGCTGGTCATGGCCCATACGCGGCGCACGCCGAGGTCGATCAGAGCCTGGCGCGCAGCCTCCCACAACGCCTGCCAAGAGACCTGCGGTGCTTGTCCCTTGCCGCAGGCAAATGCCTGCACCCACGCCACGCCCAGGCCATCCGGAGCCGTCACGAGCGCGGCGTGCGTGCGCCCGTGGTTATCGGCTAGCTGCAGCGAGACCGGCCGGCCGACCCAGCGCGCAGGGTTGAGCCAACCGACGTGGATGTGAGCTAACGGGGCGTGATCAATCCACCAGGCGAGCGAGTCGCGCTCGGCCGCAAGGATTGGCTGAAGACGCAGGCCGGGCATGGGGCTAAAGGGTAATCTCGAGCAGGCCCTCGGCAATACTGCGTAGGCGTTCAGCCGAGAGCTGACTCATACGCATCGCCAGGCGCAGGTACGGCTCGTTGACCGGTTGGGTGACGAAATCGCGCACGTCCGGCGCCATGCGGCCGAATTGGTCGAACGAATCGAGCAAGGACACGCGCTCGCCCACCGGCCCGCTGGCAATGAAGAAGGATTGCAGGGTCGTACCGAGGGCGGTGGCCAAATCCTCGAGCACCGGGATGGGGACGGGCTGCCGGCCGGTTTCGAACGCAGCCAGGCGTGAGGTGCCCAGGCCGGCTGTGGCCGCGAGGTCGTCGCGGGTCTTGCCCAGCTTCTTCCGCATGTCCACCAGGCGAGTCCCCACCATGCGCTGGCGCAGCGCGATCAACTGAACGAAATCCGCGCGCGCCGGACGAGAGGCAGCCTCGGCCGAGCGGGTGCCGAGCAGTGTGCTCAGCGGCTGGTCGATCAGATAGGCCAGCACCTCGAGTTCGGGGAGAGATATCGCTCGGGCGCCTGTTTCGTACGTCCTCAGACGGGCCGGGGAGACGCCCATAGCCTGGGCGCATTGGCGCCTGGTCTTGCCGCAGGCTTCGCGCGCCTCCTGCAGCCGAACGCCCAGCATCTTGCCTCGCAGCTCGAGGGATTTTTGGGTTGGCATGTGCAATTCTCGGGTGTCGATGATTATAGCCCAGCCATCGCGGCCCGTGCCATCTGCGAAGGCCCAGGCCTTGCCGTGCCGATGCCCGGCGGCGAATCGATGCTCACCTGCCTGACGCTACTCCTCATGCCGTGCGCCCAGGGAACGGAGGCCGCGCCATCGAACGCGGCTCGCCCATAGGCTATGGCCACCAAGCGACTTGGGCGCCGCAACCACCCGCTGGGCGCCACCCGCTAACGCATTCGGGTTGAGATGGTATCGCCCTGGCTGCCGAGAACGACCGGCAGCCGGTAGCCAACGGATTCGAGGCGAGCCGCAAAGAACGGCCGCTGCCCGGTGGGCCGCAGTTGGCCGGTCACCTTCCCTTGCGGGTTCAGGCCCTCTTCGATGAAGCGGAAGACGTCCGCATGGACGATTGCCTCGCCCTCCATGCCGGCGATTTCGGTGATCCCCGAGAGCTTCCGCGTTCCATCGCGCAAGCGAGCGATCTGCACGACCATATCCACCGCCGTGGTGATCTGCTCGCGAATCACGCGCGCGGGGATCGTTCCGCCAGCCATCTGACACAGGGTCTCCAGGCGCGCGGTGGCCTCGCGCGGGGTGTTGGCTTGCAGGGCGAACAGGCAGCCCTCGTGGCCGGTGTTCATCGCCTCCAGCAGGTCGATCGCTCCGGGGCCGCGCAATTCGCCGACCACGATCCGGTCCGGATGCATGCGCAGCGCATTGCGGATCAAGTCACTCAAGGTGATCGTGCCGCGGCCTTCCGCGTTGGGCAGTCGCCCCTCCAAACGCAACAGGTGCGGGTGGCTGATTTGCAGTTCGCTGGTTTCTTCGAGCGCGAGAATTCGGTCGGAACCGGGCGCGCAGGCCGCGAGCGCGCTGAGAAAAGTCGTCTTGCCGGAACCGGGACCGCCGGCCACAAGGATATTGAGACGTGCCGTGACGCACGCACGCAAGAACTCCGCCATGTTTTGGGTGAGCGTGCCGAGCGCCACCAGATTCTCGAGGGTCAGCCGTTCGCGCGGCAACTTGCGGATGACCAGGGAAGGTCCATCCACGGCGGCCGGCGGCACGGCCACGTTGATATGGGAGCCATCGGCCAGGCGAGCTTCGACCAACGGGTTGGACGCATCGGCGTGTAGGCCGATCGAGTAGAGCAGGCGGTCAATCAGAACCTGAATGTACTCGGCGCGTTCGAACGAAACCGGCTGCATCTCCAGCCGTCCCTTGCGCTCGACAAAGACGGTGCCCGGGCTGTTGACAAGGATTTCGTTGACGCCCGGGTCCTCCATGAGCGGCTGCAACGGCCCCAGGCCGAACAGCCTCATCATCACCCGCCCAAAGAGTTCCTCACGCCGGGTTTCGCTCAGGGTCAGGCGAGTCTGGGTGTAAGCCTGGGCCAGAATGTCGCGCGCGCCCAGTTCGCGCGCGTAACCGGGGCCAGTTTTTGGATCCTGATTGGCCTGCACCTGCTCGTGCAGCCAGGTTTCGAGGCGCGCGATTTCCTCAAGGCTGAGGGAGGCACTGGCCGGGGTGGGTCGCGAAGTCATGGCCTGGTCTCCTCCTCGGCGCTGGTCTCGGAGGGGGCCAACCAGATGATGTGCTTCTTGTTGATGGAGATGAAGGGAGTTCGGTCCACCTCGCGCCCGTCGTTGCCGAGCAAGCGCGCATCCGTCACGGCCAGGAAGGGCTCATCGCGGTTGAGTTCATCACTTACGCGATCATCCGGCTGCACGTGCAGGTTGCCCTCGATGAGGTGGGTGGGTGTCTGGATCTTGGCCGCCACGGCTCGTTTGTGGACGACGGCGGTGAAGAACTTGCCTTTCGGGTCGGTGTAGCTGGGCATTCTTCCCTCCCTGGCATGCGCCGTGCGTCACGGGCTCGTGCCGCGCGGGGCCGCGGACTGCGCGGCCTGTTCCGGGCTCGTGGCCGCACCCTCGCCCGGCGCATCCGCAGGCAACTTGAACCCGAAGACCGATCCCACGCCCTCCTGGCTGTGCACATCGAACTGCGCACCGTGGGCTTCGATGATCTGTCGAGCCAGCGCCAGGCCTAGCCCGGTGCCGGCGTAGCGTCGGTTGGCCGATCCGTCGAGTTGGTGGAACGGCTCGAAGATTTCGCTCAGGCGCGCCTGAGGGATGCCGATGCCGGTATCGGTCACTTCGAAGCGGACGAATGAGGTATCCCGCGCGGCGCGGATCGTGACCCGCCCTGGCGGGCGGGTGAACTTGACCGCGTTGTCGAGCAATTGGGTGAGGACCCACACCATCTTCGGGTGGTCGACGTGCACCTGGGGCAGGTCTTCGGCAATTTCACGTTCCACCGCGGCCGCGCCGGGCCCGGTGTGCGCCGATATCTTCTCATAAGCTTCCTGCACAAGATCCGCAGGCGGCACGGGCGACAATTGGAGTGAGATGGCCCCTTGCGAGGCGCCGGCGAATTGAATCAGATCCTCGATGAGCACTTGCAGCCGCTGGGAGGCGCGTTGCATCACCTCCATGGCCTTGGCCTGGTCCGGCGTCAGCGGCCCGAGGGCCTGGTCGCCGACCAATTCCACGTAACCCACGATGTGCGCCAGCGGGGTGCGCAACTCATGCGAGATGTTGGCCACGAAGTTGGCTTTGAGTTGGTTGAGTTCCGAAAGGCGCTCGAGGGCGCGGGTCAATTCGGCGGTGCGATCACGAACGCGCCCTTCGAGGGTCAGGTTGGCGGCCTGCAGCGCACGTTGCAGCTGAGCGATCTGACGGGCCACGACTCGATCCAGATCGCCGGGGCTCAGCAGCCCTTGCTCGAGCAGCACCTCCCCCAGGCGGCGCGACGCCCCACGTGCTGCCGCATCGCTTTGCGCGGCAAGGGCACGCTCAAGTTGCTCGGGGCTGAGCAGACCTTCGTGAATAAGTGCATCGCCCAGGCGGGGAACAAGTTCTTCGGCGCTGGAGGGCGAGGCAGGCGGCGGCGTCACCACCTCGCTGAGCCGCCGGCGGAAAATCAGGTCGGCCGCCAGCAACAGGTCAACGCCGCATTCGGGGCAGTTGCGCTGCCCGAACGGGACGGACGACCCGCAGTGCGGACAGCGCAGGTCGGAGTCGGGCGGAGGGAGGTCGGGAGGTGTCATGCGAGTAATCGGACGCACGGATGATATTCCGGATGCATCGATTGTGCAAGCTTGGGCGTCCACGGCTTGCGCCGGTGTTCTCACGCGGTATAATGAGCCCCTCATTGATAGGCCAAATGAGCCAACGCCGGACCATTGCCTCGAGGATCTTGTGACCGATCGCCATCTCGGCGCCCCCGAAGGGTGGGGCGAGAGCTTCTCCGTCAGCGATAGCGACACCGAACTGATCAACAACCTGCTCCTCGAAGCGGGCGTGCCGCTGACCTCGGAGGCCATGGCGGAAGCGGTGGTGCGCGACCGCTTGCAGCGCGAGGCGCGCCGCCGCGCCAACCTGAGCGCCAGCCAAAAGATCTATCAACCCAAGATGAGCTTCCAGGTGGGCGACGAACTGGCCTTTCCGGCGTTGGGCTTCACGCGCGGGCGGGTCAGCGCCGTGCGCTCCGGGCACAACCCGGAGCTGGGAGCGTTCGAAGTCATTCAGGTGCAGATGGACGGCGCCCTGCGGGAGTTTGCCGCCGGCCTGCCGGCCCACAAGTTGAACGAGATCTCCCTCGAATCGCTGGCCAACCCGCAAAGCCTGTCCGCTGAGGACGTACTCCGCGACCACGGGGCGGGCATTGCCGAGGCTCTCGAGGCTCGGCTGGGACGCCTGGGCGAGATCGTGCGCATTGCCGGGCGCTGGTTCCCGCGTGCTCTGCTGGCGGACATCAGCCCGGGACATCTCAACCTGGCCGAGGCCGTGCTCGATGTGGCCGGCGGCGGGCCGCTGCCCACGCCAGCGCTGCTCGAGCACATCGAGCTGCCCAAGAACATCGATCCGAGTCTGGGCGCCTTCTCGCTCGAGTATGCGCTGCAAGAAGACGATCGGTTTGACGAGGTAGGCCCAGCGGGCCAGACGCTGTGGTTCCTGCGCCGGCTGGAGCCGACCGAGGTGGTCTTCCCCCCGCGACGCCTGGCTTACGAGCCGGTGGAATACGACGCCTCACGTCTCATCGAACCGCTGCGCCGCCTCGAGCGCCAACTCGAAGATGAATGGGGCCCGGCCGTTGAACCGGCCCCAGACGAAACCGAAGTCAGCCTGACCCTGAGCTATCCCCATTGGCGGGTGGGGGCGTTGCCCCTCACCACGCGCCTGGCGCGCCTCTTTCCTACCGCCTACGAGGCGCCGCGCATCCGCTTCGAGTTCGTGGATGCTGAGAACGGCAGCCGTGTGCCGGGCTGGGTGGTCCGCCCGCAGCGCTATGTCTTTGGATTGGGCGAATGGTACGCCGCCAAAGGATTGATAGCTGGCGCCTACGTGCGCGTGCGCCAGGGGGAGAAGTCTGGCGAAGTGTTGATCGAAGCCGGCTCGCGCCGCCCGGTGCGCGAATGGGTACGCACAGCGGCGGTTGCCTCCGGCGGGCGGTTGACCTTCTCGATGCAAAAGCAACTCATCGGCGTGGAGTACGATGAGTTGATGGTCATCTCGGCCGCGGATGTGAACGCCGTGGACGAAGTGTGGCTGCGCAGCGGCGAGGCACGCACCTCGCTGGCGCGGCTGGTCTCAGAAATCTTCCGCGAGGTGGCCAAGCTAAACCCACAGAGCACGGTGCACGCCCAAACCCTGTACAGTGCGGTCAATGTGGCGCGGCGCCTGCCGCCCGGCCCGATCCTGGCCGAGCTGGCCATGCGCCCGTATTTCGTGCACGTCGGGGACCTGTACTTCCGCTTCGACGAATCGCGTTGGGTGGATGTGAAATGAGCGATCTGCCTCAGCCGGCGCGCATCCTGAAACCCAGCCTGTCGACCCAGTACCACATCGACTATGAGTGGTGGGGCCGCGTCGACCGCGAGTGGCGGGTCTATTTGCTCTCGCATCTGTGCAGCGACCATCGTACGGCCTTGGAAGCGGTGGAAGCCGGCGAGATGATCGACTGGGTGGAAGAGGATACGGGTGAGGTGCGTCAGGTGGACGGCGTGCAGCACGCATTGATCATGCACTGCGCGAAGCAACCCGAATACCTGACCCCGCATACTTCACTGGTGGACGCCGTATTCCGCATCTTCCTGGCCAACGGCAATTCTCCGCTCACCTTGAACGAACTCGCCGAGCGCACCGGCCGCCCGGCCTCGACCATCCTCCGAACGCTCGGCGGCGCTCGCGTGTACAAAGGGTTGCGCCCGATCAGCGGGTGAGCCGGGTTCGACCCATCGCTCCAGCCCCCTGTTCAATCTCACGCGTCCTGCGGCGGCAGGCGTCATGCGCCGTGCAATTGCGGGGCGCGTGGCTTGGATGTAGAATGCCCCTACGCCCCTGTAGCTCAAGTGGATAGAGCGGCGGACTTCTAATCCGCAGGTTGTGGGTTCAAGTCCCGCCAGGGGCGCCTTGTTTGCCTCTCTCCGCCCATCCGCGCCGCATGCCGCATCAGGTCCACACGGAGCCCACTTATGGCGAAGATCCTCACCGTCGACGAGATGCGCGCTGTCGAGAAGCAGGCAGATGCCGCCGGCCACTCCTACGCGCATATGATGGAACACGCCGGGCACAGTGTGTCGCGCTGGGTAGAGCACGTGTGCGGCGGGCTTCAGGGGCAGCGCACGGTGGTGCTGTGCGGCGTGGGCAACAACGGAGGCGACGGGCTGGTGGCCGCCCATTGGCTACACCACGGCGGGTCTGAGGTAGAGGTCTTCCTCGCGAAAGCTCGCCCGGCGAACGATGAGAACGCTGCCCGCCTCGTGGCCGAGGGCCTGGCTCTCCACGTTGTGCGTGATGAAAACGGCTATGAGGAATTGGCCAACGCGTTGGCCGCGGCCGACGTCTTCCTCGATGCGCTGCTCGGAACCGGAACCCGCCTGCCGCTTAAGGATCCGTTGCCCAGGTTGCTGGCTGCGGTGGCCACCGGTCTCGCCGCGGCGCCGCGCCGGCCGCTCGTCGTCGCGGTGGATTGCCCCTCGGGTGTAGATTGCGATTCTGGCGCAGCCGCGGCCGAAACGGTGCGCGCCGATCTGACCGTTACCCTGGCTGCGGCCAAGGCCGGTCTGCTGCGATTCCCTGCTGCCGAGTCAGTCGGACGGCTGGTCATTGGCGACATCGGCCTGCCCGTCGGGTTTGCGCCGCTCGAGAAGGCAAGTCTGTTGATGGCGGAGCCTGAGCTGTTGCGGGCGTGGATCCCCGCCCGCCCACGCAGCGCACACAAGGGCACCTTCGGCCGGGTGGTGGTTGTGGCCGGTTCGATCAACTATCCCGGGGCGGCGCTGCTGAGCGGTGAAGCGGCGTACCGCGTGGGCGCCGGCCTGGTGACCCTGGCCACGCCTGCACCCGTCTACAAGGTAATTGTCCCGCGCCTGCCCGAAGCCACCTGGATGATCTTGCCGGACGAGATGGGTGTGATGGCCGAATCGGCGGTGGAGGTGCTTGAACGGGAGATGGGCCAAGCGCAAGCCATGGTCTTTGGCCCGGGGTTCGGCGTGGAGAAGGCGACGGCCGGATTCGTTCGCCGGTTGATGGGCGTGGAAGAGGCGCCCCACCCGATGAGAATGGGATTCGGTGCCGATCATTCTGCCTCGAGTGCGGCGCATGGATGGCCGCCGATGGTGATCGATGCGGATGGGCTCAAGCTCCTCGCCCAAGTCGACAAGTGGTGGACGCATGTGCCTGCGGGAAGTATTGTCACACCCCACCCAGGCGAGATGGCCATATTGTCCGGCCTCTCCGTAAACGAGGTTCAAGCCGATCGCATTGGCCTCGCGCAACGCTGCGCGCGCGAATGGGGCGTGGTGGTCGTGCTCAAAGGTGCGTTTTCGGTGGTGGCCGCGCCGACGGGCGAGACGGCCGTCGAGCCGTTCGCGACTGCGGCGCTGGCGCGGGCTGGCACGGGCGATGTGCTCACCGGCGCGATCGCGGGTCTTGTGGCGCAAGGGCTTCCGGCGTGGCACGCGGCGGTGCTGGGGGCTTATGTGCACGGACGCGCGGGCGAATTGGCCGAGGAGGAATTGCAGACCGCGGCCGCGGTGCTCGCAGGCGACGTGGCCCAGTCGCTGGGTTCGGCGTTGGCCGAGCTCAACGAGAAGGCGCCGTGAGGTCGAGCGGCGCCGCACTGCTGCGTGTTGCTAAGCCTAAGGGCCGATCGGCGTCGCGGGAGGCGGCGTGGGGTTGACCTGCATCGGATGCCCGGAGTGGATGAGCAAGAAGGTGGTTTGGCCCGGCAGCACCTGGAACACCTCGTCGTACTTCATCCACCACACCCACACCGTAATGCGGTAGTAGCCGGCCGGCAAATCGCTCACAACGAAGTTCTCGTTGTAGTCGTCATCGGGGTGGGCCACGTCGTCGATGTAGGTCCAGCTGCGCCATAGGCGGGCGGTGTCGAGTGAGGTGATGGTGAAGCTCTTCTTGGGGATCGGCCAGTCATCCACCGATTCGATTCGCCCGGCCACCACGCCCCAACCCTGAGGCGGTACCAGCCACAGCTCGGGGTTGCGTGTCGCGAAGAAGGAATCCTCACCGACTCGCACCTCGAAATGCAGGTGCGCGCCGGTTACCTTGCCGGTGGCGCCCACCTCTCCGATTTGCTCCCCCGCATGGACATACTGCCCGACCTTGACGTTGACCGCGCGCATGTGGGCATAGGCGGTGTAGACCGGCTTGCCCTCAAAACCAAAGTCGTGCTGAATAGACACGGCCAGTCCGTAGGGGTCATCGTGATTCGGGTAGTGGCCGAACAGCCCGTAGCCGGCCCACATGACGACTCCATCGGCCGCCGCCAGCACCGGGTGCCCGCTGGGCGCCGAGATGTCGATGCCGGAGTGGGTGTGCATGTCATCAAAGTAGTTGCCGCCATAACGGTACTCGGGGTTCGGCCAATTCACCTCGCCGGAGGCGATTGGGCGCGCGAACCAGAAATGATCTTCCGGGCGGAGTTGGAGCGGAATGCGGTAGGGCGGCGGGCGCAAACCCTCCGGGCGCGTGTCGATCGTGAGCGGCATAGGGGCAAGGACCGGCGGTTCGGCCGGGATGGGCGTGGGAGTCTGAAACACCGCAGTGGCCTGCGCCGTGGGCGCCTGGGTGGGCGAGGCATCTGTCGCAAGCAATGCTTCGCCGCTCATCAAACCCACCACCAGAACAATCAAGCTCAACGCGTATTTCATCCAGCCGCTCCTAATAGGTCGGCGTCGGCCAGCGCGTGTCGCTTGGGCGCGGACCAAACCAGTACTGATAGATGCGCGGCGTCGGCGTGATGGAGGGCGTCGGCGTGAGGAAGGCCTCCAACGGGAAGAGCTCGCCCATCGCGGCAGCCCAGTCGAGGCCGTCGGCGGCACGGAATTCCCAATAGCGAATCCCCGAATAGAAGGAGCGCCAGTTGGCATCGGCGGCTACACGCAGCCAGCCGTGTTCAGCGGCGAGCAGGGTGAAATCCACGTAGTAGCCGGGCGGAAGCGTGCTGCGATAGGCGCCCCCGCGGTCATAATCGGAAGGCGAGCCGGAGGCGCGCGCTTCGAAATCCCACGGCGCATCGCGCAGCGGTTCGCCCATCGATCCATCCTGGGCGCGAGTGCGCAAGTAGAGGTGCCAGTAGGTGTATTGTCCGAGCGGCTCGGGGACGACTTCCAGCCAACCCTGCGCAGCCGCGGCGCGGGCGATAGCGATCGTGCGCCCCGTGCGGAACCACGAGAGTTCATCCTGCGGCGGGCGCGGCGCGCCGGGCCCAATCACGGCGCTGTCGAGCGTCCCCAGGAAATCCCAGCCGGCGTCCGAGCGGACCGCTTGGCGCAGAACGCCAAAGCGATCGACCACGGAGCTGCTCAGGCGTGCATCCGGCGCCTGAACGTTGATGGCGGTCAGGGTCGCGCCGAGCGGACCAGCATACACGGTGGCTGCGGCTGTGGCGGCCGAGGCGGCCAGTTGGGAGGCGTTGGCCTGCAACCAGTCCGGCAGCGGATCGGACAGAGGTTTGGCTGTCCAACTGATGCCCCCGAGAAAGCCTTCCAGAGGAAGTACCGACGGCGCCAGGACCGAGGAGGGCGGTGCCACCTGCAAGAACGAGGTCAGCGCGCTCGGGTAGAAGGAAGAAGCCAAGCGGTCGCCGGTGGGGCTCCAGACCGGGCGCACGCCCTGGGCGGCGGTCTGGGGCGGCGCCTGCAAGTCATCCAGAGATTGGACGAACACCCAGCGGTAGCCGTTCTCAACCGCGGTAAAGGCGAGGCGCTGCGCGTCCGGGCTGAAAACCGGGTCGCCCTCGTCGACCTCGGGTGTATGGGTCAACTCGTGTGCTTGGAGCGTGTCCAAATCGAGAAGATAGAGGTCGGTTCCCTGTTCGCGGCGCGAGGCGAAAGCGATCGAACGGCCTTGCGGCGACCACGAGGGAGCAAACGACGAGTAGGGACCTTCATCGCACCAGGCAGGTGAGCCGCCCGCGGTTGCGAGGATGCAGATGCTCATACGCGAGGCGGCGAAGTGCTCGTAGACGATCCACTGGCCATCGGGCGACCAGGCGGGACGGCCGTCGTACTCGAGTGAATCGGTCAGCCGACGCGTTTCTCCGCTGACCAGATCGGTCAGGTAGATATCCCAATTGCCGTCGCGGCGCGAGGCATAGACCAGCGCGGTGCCCTGAGGATTGAAAGCCGGGTCGCGGTCATCGCTGCCCTGCGCGAGCGGCAATGCGTCTGGGCTTCCGAGAGGCAGGAGAAAAACGGTCGACCGACCATCGCGGCGCAAGGCGTAGGCGATCGTCCCGGACTCGAGCAGAAGGTTGATAGGTGTCGGAACTGAGAGCGACGGTGTGGGCGGTGGAGGCGTCTGGCTCGCGGTGGGCGAGGGGGACGAGATGGGCTCAGGGGTTGCCACCGCGGTGAGAGTCAGGCGTTGGGAGTCGACGGTCGGCGAACTCGCGGGCGCTTGGCCTCCGAGGAGCCCCGCCAGCGAAGAACCGCACGCACTGAGCAACAGACCCAGGCAGCAAATCGCCATCACCTGCGGCGCCAGCGCGGCAGCCCTTGACGCGGACATGCGCGGATTATACCGTTGGCATTCCAGCCGGCTCTTCGCCGCGAAGGATACTGATGCGCGAGGAAATCGGAGCATCCGGGTAGCATCCATGGACGGAGGCGACCGTATGTCGCAACCGTCGGTTCTTATGTTGCAAATGCCGTGCCAGGAAGAATGCGGCGGGAATCCAGGGGCATCCATCGCCCATGCTGCCCCCAACGCATGTGGCACGCGAGTCAGTCGACTATTTCAGTATCACCGACCACTGGGTCCCCGCTTCAGGCACGCGGGGACGGCGGACAGGATCGTCCGCAAGTCCGTCGTGAAACATGTGAGGGTCAATAGTATGAAGAAGGAGGGGCGATCTCGAGGGCGGTCTCGGCGGTATCCTGGGGCGGGTCTTCGCCGAACTGCAGCACCGCCTGCACTCGGTGAAGGCCAGGCTCGATCTCGCCTCGCACGTGGACCGTAAGCTCTAAGTCGTGCGCATCACTCTCGATGACCGAGAGCGAACCGGCGACGAGGCCGGAAGGGCTGATCACCTGAACATGGAGCGTGGGACGTTCCTGGAAGGGGGTTAGGACGACGTGCAAGTGAAAGCGCCGCCCATCGCCGTAAGGCAGCGCGCTGATCGATGTGATCCGCACTTCATCGCGTGGCCGGCCGTTTGGATTGACGGGCGTGAGATTGAATTCCATCGTCGGCGGCATTATAATTCACGCCTTCCCGCTCCCGATGTGAAGGCGCGTTGGGCATGCGGTGCGCCTCATCGCCCATCACATCTCAGCAATTCACTCGATCTCATCGCCGCCGCCGTATCGCGCACTGCGACCGGCGCGGCTTCAGGCCAGGTAATGTCGCCTCGAAAAGACCGAGATCCTCCGCGCCCTGGGATACACGGCGCCGCACCACCCGAGACACCGGGCCGTCCCGAGCCTGCGCTACGTCCGGACGGCTCGTTCCCCGGCGCGGTGGCAGCGGGCTACCAGCTGTATGAAGAAGGGTCCTGGCGCGAGGCGCCGGGCGGCCTGGTCGTAGAGGAATTCGAGTTGTGCTTGTATGTCAACGGCCAGGAATTGGCGACCATGGCCGCCACGCCGGTCGATCAGGAAGTGCTCGGGCTGGGGTTCCTGGCCAACCAGGGGCTGATCCAAAGCCTGGCCGAAGTGCGCGAGTTGCACTTGAGCCACGAAGGCTCATGCGTCGACATCTGGCTCGACCACGACATCGACCCACCGACGCGCAAGGTGCTGACCTCCGGTTGCAGTGGCGGCGTCACCTTCGGCACTCTGGTTCAGAGGCTGGTTCCGCTGCAAGACAGCCAGGGCATGTCGGTGGATGACATCGTGGCCGGCATGGCGGCGATGCAGAAGGCAGGAGTGCTGTACCCGCACACGCGCGGCATCCACACCTCCATTCTGTGGCGAGGCGGTAAGGTGCTGGCCTCGGCAGAGGATGTCGGCCGCCACAACACTCTCGACAAACTGCGCGGGCACTGTCTGCGCGCCGGCATCGACCCGCAAGGCGCGTGCCTGATATCCACTGGGCGCGTCAGCAGCGAGATGATCACCAAAGCGGCACGCATGGGCTGCCCGGTTGTCGTCTCGCGCACCTCCGCCACCAGCCTATCGGTAGCCCTGGCCCGCGAGTGGAATATCACTCTGGTCGGGTATCTGCGCTCCCACCCTGGGCGACAGGGGCGCATGCTGGTCTACAGCCACCCGCAACGTATTCTGGCCTGAGATCTGGCGCCGCTCGCCCTGAGCGAGGCCGCGCCTGGGAAAAATGCCTGTGCTACAATCTCTGGACACGCCATGCGCACACTCCCCGCGCACCTGGGGGAGTGAAGCTGGAGGCGGAGATGATTGAAGTATCGATCGACAGCATTCGCGTGCACCTCGTGTCGCAGAGCCGCGTGGTCGTCCTCAAAGAGCTCACGGCCGAGCGCTTCCTGCCGATTTGGATCGGACCCTTCGAGGCGGATGCCATTGCCATGAGCCTGCAAGATGTTGAAGCGGCCCGCCCCATGACCCACGACTTGCTCAAGAGTGTGTTGCAGCAACTGGGCGCCGAGACCGTGCGCATAGAAATCCATGACCTGCGCGAAGATGTGTTTTACGCACGCATCATCGTGCGCGTCGATGGACGCGAGGCGGAAATCGACTCACGCCCCTCGGATGCGCTGGCATTGGCGGTTCGCGTGCGAGCGCCGGTGTTTGTGGATGAAAGCGTAATGGATCGGGCGGGGGTCGTACCCGAGGCCGACGCGCGCGAGGGTGCACCCGAGGCCGAAGGCGAAGGCGCCGGGAGCGACGACCGGCTTTCGGTCTTCAAGGACTTCGTCGAGAAGCTTGACCTCGACGACATTCCCCCCGACGAAACGAAAAGCTAGCTCAGCCAGGCGCAGCCCGGACGGCGGGCGCGCGATCCTTGGCGGCCGCACAGCGGGGACCCGCGCAGGCGGCCGCGTTGCTCACCCTGCAGACCATGACAGAACGAGAGACTTTCATTCCCTCTGAATCCACCCCCCAGCCGGCGGGCGGCCCGATCGTCGCCCCGCACAGCCGCGAGGCCGAAGAGGCCTTGCTCGGGTCGGTGCTCATCAACCCCGAAGCCTACTACGAGGTGGCTTCCTTCCTTGGGCCGGGCGATTTCTACCTGCACCGCAACGGCTGGGTATGGGAGGCCTTCCACCAACTGGTGGAAAAGCGGGTGCCCATCGATGTGATGACCGTGGCCCAGGAGTTGGAGCGCGCGGGGCGGCTGGCCGAAGCCGGCGGCCCGGCCTTCTTGGCCGCGCTCATGGACAACGTGCCCAGTTCGCTGCACGCCGAAGCTTACGGCCGGCTGGTCGAAGAGCAGGCCGTGCGGCGCAAGTTGCTCGCGGCCGCGAGCGTGGTGGCCAGGCAGGCGCACGACACGGGGGTGCCCATCGAAGATGTGATGGGCGAGGCCGAGAAGGCCATCTTCGACGTCAGCCAGCGCCGCCTGGCGCGCGACGTGGAGCCCATTGGGCGCGTCATCAGTGAATACTACGACCGCGTCGAGTACCTCTCGCGCGCACCCGAAGACGAGGCCTACGGCATCCCCAGCGGGTTTATCGACCTGGACCGCAAGCTGGGCGGGCTGCAGCGCTCGGACTTGATCATCGTGGCCGGGCGCCCAGGGCAGGGCAAGTCGGCGATGCTGCTGTCGATCGCCAAGAATGCCGCCCAACTCTATCGCAAGCACGTGGGCGTGTTTTCACTCGAGATGTCGCGCGAGCAGTTGGTGCAGCGCCTCATCTCGCAGGAATCCGGCATCGATTCGCACCGCATGCGGCTGGGGCGCATCGAAGAGGACGAGTGGCCACGCTTCACGCACGCGGCCAGCGTGCTGAGCGAACTGCAGATCTTCCTCGACGACACGCCGGCGCTCACGCCGCTGCAGTTGCGCAGCAAGTGCCGCCGCCTGCACCTGGAGTTCAACCTGGACCTGGTGGTGGTGGACTACCTACAGCTCATGGGCACCGACTTCCGCACTGAGAATCGCGTGCAGGAAGTCTCGCTCATCTCGCGCAGCTTGAAGGCTTTGGCGCGAGAGCTCAACGTCCCGGTGCTGGCTGCGGCCCAACTTTCGCGGGCGGTGGAGCAGCGCTCCGACCGCCGGCCGGTGCTCTCGGACTTGCGCGAATCCGGAAGCCTCGAGCAAGATGCCGACGTGGTGCTGTTCATCCACCGCAATGATCCCTACGTTTCCGAGGAAGACCGGACCAACGTCACCGAGATCATCATTTCCAAACACCGCCACGGGCCGACAGGCAGCGTGGAACTCATCTTTCTGCCGACACTGGCTCGATTCGAAAACGCCGCCACGCGCGGCATGGATGGCGCACCGACCGCCAGAATCAAATGAAGCGTTTCGAGGGCTTTCGCGACGGGCCCGTGCGCTGGGTGTCGCTGCCCGAACCCTTCTTCAGTGAGCTGCTTCCGGCCATCGACGACCTGGCGGAGCTCAAGCTCACGCTGTATGTCATGTGGGCCCTCTCCCGCCAGGAAGGCGAACCGAGGTATCTTCTGCACGCGGATCTCGCCGCCGACCCGGCATTGCGCGAGGCGCTGGTGGAAGAAGGCTACGCCGGCGGCGAGCGGCTTGAACATGCTGTGGAGCGCGCTTTGGCACGTGGAGTTCTCCTTCGCGGGAGGCAGGCTGGGGGCGGGGCGCAGGTGATCTTCCTGAACACCGCGCGCGGACGGGCGGCCGCGGAGGGCCTGGAGCGGGGGGATTGGCAGCCGGAAGCGGACCGCGGTGCGGCTCGCCCGGTCCATCTGGAGCGGCCGAATATCTTTGCAATGTACGAAGAGAACATCGGCGCGCTGACGCCGGTGATGGCGGACATCTTGCGAGATGCCGAGCAGGCTTACCCGGCCGCATGGATCGAGGAAGCGATGCACCTGGCCGTGGAAAGCAACGCGCGATCGTGGCGCTATATCGCCGCAATCCTCGAGCGGTGGAAGACCGAGGGGCGGGGCGGCCAGGAGCCCGGAGCGGAAAAGGGCGGGCGACGCTATGTCGAAGGCGAACTCAAAGATTTCATCGAGCACTGAGCGCCAGACGGAGCCTGGTCCTTCGGGACCCATCGGCCCGCGGCCCGGACGCGGCCGCCCCGATTGCCCGGTGTGCGGCGGCCTCGGCTACGTGCGCCGAGACCTGGCGGTCGACCATCCGGACTTCGGGCGCGTGGCGCCCTGCACCTGCGTTGAGGAAATGGACCGGGGGCGGCAAACCGAGCGCCTGCAACGGCTGAGCCGGCTCGATCGACTTCGTCACTACTCCTTCCAGAGTTTTCAGCCCCACGGCCGAATCGGCCTCGGCGCGACGCAGCAGGCATCGTTGGAGCAGGCTTTCAACCAGGCGCGTGCCTTTGCTTCCGCTCAGAACGGCTGGTTGGTCATTTCCGGGGGATACGGATGCGGAAAGACCCATCTAGCGGCGGCCATTGCCAACCAGGCCGTCGATAGCGGCGTGCCCACGCTGTACCTCACCGTGCCGGATCTGTTGGATTGGCTGCGCGCAACATACGATGATGAGTCATCGACCTTCGAGGCACGCTTCGAAGAGATTCGCGCCGTGCGGTTGCTGGTGCTGGACGACTTCGGTTCGCACAGTGCGACGCCCTGGGCGCAAGAGAAGGTGTTCCAGATCATCAATCATCGTTATGTGAGCCGCCTGCCCACGGTCATCACGACCAATGTCGACCTCGACGAAATGGACGGACGCATCCGCTCGCGGCTGGCCGACCCCGAACTGGTCACGCGGGTGCACATCCATGCGCCCGACTATCGCCAACCCACCCTGGATACCTCCCAGTCGGACCTCTCCACCCTTGCGCATCACGAGCGTCAGACGTTTGGGACGTTCTCCCTGCGTGAGGAGGGCGGGTTGACCGCCGAAGAGGTGCGCAACCTCAAGGGTGCGCTGGAGACGGCGCACCATTTTGCTGAGGATCCGCGCGGGTGGCTGGTGCTGCTCGGAGCCTATGCCTCGGGCAAGACGCACTTGGCGGCAGCCATAGCCAACTACCGCAACAGCGCCGGGCATGAGGTGCTGTTCGTGGAGGTACCCGATTTGCTGGACCATCTGCGCGCGACGTTTAGCCCCTCCAGCAACGCGCGCTACGATCGGCGATTCGACGAGATTCGTTCGGCGCAGCTGTTGGTGCTCGACGATTTGGGCACGCAAAACATGACTCCCTGGGTGCGCGAGAAGCTGTACCAACTCTTCAACTATCGGTACAACGCGGAATTGCCGACCGTGATTACGACATCCGATGAGTTGGAAGCGATCGATGCGCGCATCCAGACGCGAATGCTCGACACCCGTCTGTGCCGCGTGTACGCGATCACGGCGCCGGCCTTCGTGGGGGGCAAGCGGCCACCGCGGGCACATGCGGCCGCAGAGAAGCGGCGCCCACCGCGCTCGCGCTGAGAGAATCAACAGGGCTGCCGATTTCGGCAGCCCTGTTGCATTTCATTGAGAGTGGCCTACCTGGAGTCCCGCT
>JBGOXY010000020.1:0-18845 GCA_041479415.1 Anaerolineae bacterium | reverse complement strand
TCACATCCGCCAATCCGCGGATGTAACCGGCCGAGTTGTCCGCCCCGACCGCCAAGATGACGAGTGCATCGGCTGCAGGCGGTTCCGCGGTGGCCGTCTCTTCAGCAACGGCGGTGGGCGTGATCTCGCCCAGTGGGCTTTCCGCACTCGGGGTCGTCATCGCCGGGGCCGACAATGTGTCGGTCGGAAGGTCTAAGACCAGGCTCGGTCCAAGCGGAGTCGACCAATGTATCGCAAGCTGGACTCCCAGATAGCCGCCAACTCCCAGCACGACGACCAGCACGACTGCAAGGACTACTTTAGCTGTGGTCCGCATACCTTGAGCATCTGCTCCTTCGAAACGGGAAAACGCGGGCAGAGTATATCATGCAGCCCACGTGATTCGTGGGCGCCGGCACCCCGCGATGACGCGTTTTCGGGCGCCGCGCTTGACCCTGCTCCCGCCGCAGAGTATTATCCGCGCGATGCCTCGCCATTCGAAGACCTTTTGCGCAGACGGGCCGGCCGACACTATGTGCGGGTTTGGTCGCGCCCCCCTCGGTTGACCCGATGATTCCAACGGCGGTGAGGCTGCTGTTTGCGCTTTTCGGCCCGGCCCTGGTAGCCTTCCTCGCTCCGCGCCTCTCCGGCCCTTCGCATGAAGCCGGGGTGAGGGCGCGCTACCGCCTGGCGATCGTTGCGGGCCTCCTTTTCCTCGTCACACTGTCTCTGATTCCGACGCTGATCGGCGCGCCTCAAACCGCTGGGCCTGCGGGCACGGTGGCGGCCTCGGCTGTTCTCGGCCTGGCCGGCACATTCATCGGGGCCGCGGCGGCCAGCATCGCAGAATTCGGCTGGGTCGAGAACAACTCGCCGCCTCCGGCCCAGGTGGAACAAGACGTGGTGGAGCGACATGTCGCGAGGTTCGGCCCGCCGCCCGCGTTGCGTGCCACGAAGCGCGTGTTCGACATCGCCCTGGCGCTGGTCGGGCTTGGCCTCACCGCGCCGCTGTGGGTCGTGTTCTGCGCCCTCATTTGGCTGGAGGACCCGGGCCCCGTCGTGTTCGTCAAGAATTCTGTCGGCCGCGGGGGACGCAACTTCGCCCAGCTTAAACTGCGGACCATGGTGCGCAATGCCGAGGATCAAACCGGGCCCATCCCCGCTCGCGAGAAGGATGTGCGCATCTTGCGCAGCGGACGCTTCTTGCGCAAGACCGCGCTTGATGAGCTGCCGCAACTGATGAACATCTTGCGCGGCGACATGAGTTTCGTCGGCCCGCGTCCGCTGCGAACGGTGGTGGTCCACGAGTACCTGCAACAGCTGCCAGAATTCGCCGACCGTCACCAGGTGCAGCCCGGCTTGGCCGGTCTGGCGCAAGTCGTCGGGGATTATTACGTGCCGCTGCGCAGCCGCCTGCGTCTCGACCGCCTGTATGCGAAGCATGCAGGCGTGCTGTTCGATCTGCAGCTGCTGGGGCTGGCGATGTTGATTGTCTTTTGGTATCGCTGGAAGAAGGGTTGGGGAGGCCGTTTGCCGCGCCGCTGGCTGCATCGGCGGCCCGCCTCCGCTTCAGGCGGCCCGCGGGTCTCGATCTGACGCACGCCACCATGTAAGCCAGAGAACCGCTCCAATCAATAGCCCGTTGAGCGCTTGTCCCCCGACCGCGCCAGCCAGACCGAAGGAGTGTATGGCCAACAACCCAATGGTGAAGATCGATAGGGTGGCCAGGGCATTCGCCAAGAACACTGGCCGAGTCCATGGGATGGCTTTGAAGCACGCCTGCAGAGGGGCATAGGCGAACCATAATCCGTACGCCAGGGCAAGCAGCGGCAGCATTCCCGAGTAGCCAGCGTACTTCTCGCCGTACAGCAAGCGCATCAGCGGGGCCGACAAGAGCGACACGCCGGCCAGAAGTGCGATGGCGGGCAGGACCGACAGCCAATAGACTCGCGAGAGCAGCGCACGCAGCCCACCCCACCCGCCCAACTTGAAACGCCGAGCGGCGCGCGGGGTCAGATAAGTATCAATGGTGCGCAGCAACACGTGAATTGGGGCGACCAGATTCTGCAGCGCACGGAATGCCCCCGCGGCCGCGAAGCTGATCATGCCCGCTGAAAGGATCGGGTAAATCTCAAGCGCCGCCCAGTTGGCGATGCTGCCGCCCGACACCCATCGTCCGAAGGACCAGTTCGTTCGCAGAACTCCGCGGACGTCGAGCCCGGCGCGAGTCCACGACTCCCTGATCTGTATCACACCCACCACGCCGGCCGCCAGCGCACCGTAGGCGATCGCATCGAGCCCGGCGCGGGCCGAGAGCCCTCCGCCGTATGCCATGAGCGCCAGCACCGCCAACCTCACCAGGCTGGCCAACCCCGTGTTCAACGCGGCCGCGCCGACTCGGCCGCGTGCATATAACCCCCGCCGGAGGAACTCCTGGACCTGCCAGGTGCTGCCAACAAACGCCATCGCCGAAACCGTCGGCCCGGCCACGTCGTTGCCGGTAGAAGTCAGTACCCAACCCAGGCCGAGCGCCCCAAGCGCAGTGAGCGCCGAAAGCATGAGCTGCAACACGGCCGTGCTGCTTGCGTAACGACGATACTCGTCCCCCTCCAGCGTCGGACCGATCGCATTGAGAGGCTGAACGGTGAGCCCCTCCTGGACCGCCCGTATCAGCAGCAGCAGCAAGAACCCTACCCCATACATGCCAAACTCGGTGGCGCTGATCGCCCGCGCCAGGATGATCGAGGCGGCGAAATTCGTCAGGCTGATCGTGCCCTGGTCGAAAGCTGCAAGGTATCCCTGAAAAGCAGAATCGCTTGATAACATCGCGGCCGCCGGACGCAACGATCCGGGCATGGGCGTTCGAGCAACGGCAGCCCGCAAATAGTCGGCTGGGCCTTGGCGTGGAGACTGGGTCATGGCGTGAGTTGCATGCGGAGTTCTTCAATCGATTCGGCGGGCAGCCGACAGGCCATGTCGACGCATACGTAGGCTCGCGCCGGCGCCTCAATCTGCACCCGTTCAGACAGGACCGGCACATGGGTCGACTCGCCGGGGCGGCCCCAGGCAGAGACGACTTCCGGCCACGAGGTCCGCGCCACCTCCGAGCGCAGCGAGTCCAGCACCGGGTCACCTGCCGTGCCGACCAGTGCCACGCTCTTCACTCCACCCAGCCAGTCTTCGCCATCCAGCAGCCATTGCGCGAAGGAGGTTGGGTGCTGAGCGGCCGATGAAAGCATGACGGGCAATGCACGATCAACCGCTTCGAGCCAGCGTGGGGAGCCATCCAGCGCATACAGCCGGAGCATTACACCGAAAGCCAAGGCCGAGGCACTGGGCGTGGGTGCATCGTGCAGCGTATGCGGCCGGGCCACCAGCTGCTCATGCCGCTGCCCGGTGTCGAAGAACCCGCCCTCGGGCCGCTGGAAGTCCTTGAGCAGCGCATCGCACAGGGCCACTGCATCCGCAAAGTAGCTCTCCTCGCCCGTGGTCTGATATTGTTCGAGGAAGCCTGCGGCCAGTGCGGCGTAATCCTCTGCGAACCCGTATTCGGCTATCCGGCCGCCGCGCCACACGCGTCGCACGTGCCCATGGTGGACCAAATTGGCGCGCAAGAATGCAGCGCAGCGGTCGGCCGCAGCGGCCAGGTCCGCGCGATCGAGCATGCGCGCACCCAGGGTGAGCGCAGCCAGCCCCAACCCATTCCATGCGGCCACTACTTTGTCGTCGCGCGCCGGAGCCACGCGGCGGCTGCGCGCGGCGAGCAGCTTTGTATTAAGCTCTTGCAGCCGGGTGCTGTCGGCCGGCGACAGTCGCGCCGACGCCGTGGCTTGTTCGGGCGAATGTGCCAGCCGCAGAATGGATCGCCCGTCGAATGCACCCTGCGTGCTCACTCCGTACGTCTCAGCCGCCCAGTCTGCGTCCCCACCAAGCTGATCCTCGAATTCCTCGAACGACCAAACGTAGTAGCGTCCCTCCTCGCCTTGCGAGTCGGCATCCAGTGACGAGGCCAAGCCGCCTTCCTCCAGCATGAGTTCGCGCACCACGAAATCGAGAGTTGCCTCGGCCACGCGACGGAACTCCGAATCGCCCGAGGCCTGCCATCCGCGCAGGTATGCCCGCGCGAGCAGCGCCTGGTCATAGAGCATCTTTTCGAAATGCGGAACATGCCAGGCCCGGTCGGTGGCGTAGCGGTGGAATCCCCCGCCCACCTGGTCGAACATCCCGCCGCGCGCCATGGCTCTCAGCGTGCGCTGCGCGAGGTCGAGTGCCAACTCGTCTCCCGTGCGGCGGTGCCGGCGGAGGAGGAACTCAATGGCCAGGGGTTGAGGGAACTTGGGCGTGTCCCCCCAGCCTCCCCACTCCATATCAAAACCGTTGAGGAGGTTTTCGAGCGCGTGCTGCAGGAGCGTCGGGTCGGCCGTCGCGGGAGCGGAGACGATGCTCCCCTGGCGGGCGATGCCGGCGCGCAGCGCCGCACCATTCTCCATCACCTGTGCTCGCCGCGTACGCCAGGCTTGCGCAACGCTCTCAAGCACTTGCCGGAAGGAAGGCAACCCGTGACGCGGCTCGGGCGGGAAGTAAGTTCCGCCGTAGAACGGGTCGCCCGTCGGCGTCAGGAAGACCGAGAGGGGCCAGCCCCCTTGCCCGGTCAGCGACACGACCGCGTCCATATAGATGGAATCCAGATCCGGTCGTTCTTCGCGGTCCACCTTGACCGGCACGAAGAAGCGATTGAGCAGATCGGCTGTGGCCGGGTCTTCGAAGGATTCGTGCGCCATCACGTGACACCAATGACAGGCTGCGTATCCAATCGAAAGGAAGATCGGCCGGTCATCGCGCTTGGCCTTGCTCAGCGCGGCCTCGCCCCACGGAAACCACTCCACCGGGTTATGGGCGTGCTGCAAGAGGTAGGGTGAGGCGCTGTCAATCAGGGCGTTGGGCATCAGTTCACATCAACCGGCGAAGTGTGCCACAAAGCAATTGATTTGACTAGACTTCGGCGGCCGCCCAGTGCGCTGGCCGCATAGCGTATACTCGGCCAATCTTCAATGAACCGCCGGGGCCATGACCTCTTCCGCAGATAGCATCACCACCCTGCTCTTCGATCTGGATGACACGCTGTACCATCCCTCCAGCGGGGTATGGCAGGCCATTGGCGAGCGCATCAACCGTTTCATGGCGGAACGGGTGGGAATTCCAGCCGAGCGCGTCGCCGCATTGCGCGAACAGTATTTCGTAGCGTTCGGCACCACCCTCAACGGGCTGCGGGCCAATCACGGCGTGGACCCCGATGAGTACCTGGCCTTCGTCCACGATATCCCACTCGACCGGCTGCTGGTGGAGGACCTCCAGCTTCAGGCCATGCTGGCCCTCTTACCGCAGCGCAAAGTCATCTTTAGCAACGCCGACCGCGCCCACGCACACCGCGTCCTCCAGCGATTGGGTGTCGAGAAGGACTTCGAACAGATCATCGACATCCACTCACTGGGTTTCATCAACAAACCCGAACCCGAAGCCTACCAGCGGGCGCTGGCTCTGCTCGGAACTGCAGGTGCGCAGGAATGCGCGATCATCGACGACCAACTGCGCAACCTGCTGCCGCCCAAGGCGCTCGGAATGCGCACTGTGTGGGTCCATCCGACCGGCGGCGAACCTGGGGCCGATTTTCACATCCGGTCAATCCTCGATCTCCCCGCTTGCCTCACCTAATACACCAGACGACTTATCTTGTTCTAACGGACGTGTGGTAGGCTGACTCGCAGGATTTGCAGCCGGCACGCGCCTTCGCGCTCCCGTTGTTGGACGCCGAGGCGTCACTCATCAGAGAGAGAGCCGCATATGCGCCGATCGACGGTAACAATCCTTCTGTGGCTGGTGATCACGGCGGGCCTGGTGGCATCGGCCACCGGCGCCGGATTCGTCGCAGGCCGCACCTCGCTTGCATGGCTGCCGAACCTGCCCGGCTTGCCGGCCTCTGCCTCTCTCGGACAAAGCTCGGCGGATCAGGCGGGGACCCCCAAGGCGCTGAGCGCTGTCTTCGCCCCCTTCTGGGAAGCGTGGGACATTGCCAACGAGCAATTCGTCGACCAGCCGCTCGATCAGGCTAAGCTTGTTGGCGGGGCGATCCGGGGCATGATTGACGCCATCGGCGACAAGCATTCCTCGTACATGGACCCGGACGAGTACCGCCGGGCGAACGCGCCGCTGGAGGGCGGCTATGAAGGTATCGGTGCTGAAGTGGACATCACCGGCGACTACGTTGAGGTGATATCCACCTTCCCCGAATCACCGGCTGAGAAAGCAGGCCTGCGAACCGGCGATGCCTTCATCCGCGTGGACGGCGAAGACATGACCGGGATTGACGGCAACGAAGTGGTTCGCAAAATCCTCGGACCGGTGGGGTCGCCCGTGCACCTCAGCGTGCAACGAGAGGGTGAAGCTCAGCTGCTTGAATTCGAATTGGTGCGAGCACGCATCGCGATCCCCAGCATGGAAGCGCACATGCTGAAGGAGGGCATCGCCTACGTTCGCCTGTACGCGTTTGCCGATGAAACGGGTAGCGACCTGCGCCAGGCGCTGCAGAATCTGCTCGCCAATGATCCCACTGGCCTCATCTTAGACTTACGCGGCAACCCGGGCGGGTCACTGCAAGCGTCGGTGGAGGTCGCCTCACAATTCCTGAGCCAAGGCCAGACAGTGCTCATCGAGCAATACGGCGATGGCTCGCGCCAGACAATCTCGAGCTTGCGCGGCGGGCTGGCCACCGACATCCCGCTCATCGTCCTGGTCGACCGCGGCTCGGCCTCGGCCTCGGAGGTCGTGGCCGGTGCCATTCAGGACCTCCACCGTGCCCAGCTCGTGGGCGAAGTGACCTATGGTAAGGGCTCAGTACAGAACTGGATTCCCCTCAAGAACGATCAGGGCGCGGTGCGTATCACCATCGCCCGTTGGCTGACGCCTGATGGACGGCAAATAGCAGAGGTTGGGTTGACGCCGGATGTGGTCGTTCCGCTGACCGAGGAGGACCACAGCGCCGGGCGCGATCCGCAGCTCGAAAAGGCGATTGAACTACTCACCGCACAGCCTTCTTGAGAAAGGAGCCTTCCATGTTCTTCTACGATCCTTTCTACTTGCTGCTCATGGTGCCGGCCTTCTTGCTGGTATTCATTGCCCAGGTGCGCGTCAGCCGTGCGTACTCCAAGTGGGGGCGGATTCCCAATAGCCGCTCGATGACGGGTGCCGACGCGGCCACCCGCCTCCTGGCGTATGGCGGCCTGGGTGATGTGCGCCTGGAGGGCACGCGCGGCCAACTGACCGACCACTACGATCCACGTTCGAACACGCTGCGTCTTTCGGCAGGCGTCGCGCAGGCACCTTCCGTGGCGGCGCTCGCTATCTCGGCGCACGAAATCGGCCATGCCCTGCAGGATCACGAGGGGTACTATCCTCTTCGGCTGCGCGCCGCGCTGATCCCGGCGGCCAATATCGGATCGTATTTGGGCTGGATCTTGATCATGCTGGGCCTTTTCCTGCGCATGGTGCCGATCGCTTGGCTGGGTGTTGGGGCATTCGGCCTGGGGGCCGTATTCGCACTGGCGACGCTGCCGGTCGAGTTCAACGCTTCGGCGCGCGCGCGCCGGCTGCTTGTGGAGAGCGGGATGCTTGCCAGCGAAGATGAGACGCGCGGAGTCAACGCGGTGTTGGATGCCGCCGCGCTCACCTACGTTGCGGCATTGGCGACAGCGGTGCTCCAGCTCCTGTACTACGTGCTGCTGATCGGAGGACTTGGCCGGCGCCGGAATTGAGGCGATGCGATTTGACCGCCAGGGCACACGCCACCCACGTAGTCATTGCCCGTTCCACACGTGACATGCGGACCCGGTTACCCGGGTCCGCACCGATTCCCCGGTCCCCGTCCTCCGCTTGCCTCGACTAATCTCATCCGCGCGGGATGAATTGAACTTGCCTTCAGCAAGCACGAATCAGGTGGGTGGTTCTTTGACCGTATCAAGTCTCGACCAGGACCGGTCATCGGTCGTCGGCCGAGACACGTCCGCCTTCCCTCGCGAAATCCTTGAATCGCAGAAGTCAACTGGAAAGGTTTCGCAAGCTGCCGTACCTGGCGTTTTGAGAGTGTGGGTGCAATGACCCATCTCCTCGTCATCAGACAGCCTGTCCCCTGGTGACATACCACCCCAGCGCTTGTGACCTTTGTCACTCAAATTAGGCCGGGTCTGGTGCGACCATCATTCTGGGTAGGTTTGGCCCATTTGGAAAGGCCAAAGCCTGTGTTCTTGCCTGGGATTCGTCCGCAATCTGCGGACTCCGTTTCACGTTCTACCCAAGAGGGTAGCCCGGGAGCCCTGACGCGGCGCCCGTGCGCTCCCACCATGGACTGAAGGAGGTGCGCCTTGACTTCCGCCACTGCAGAAGCCTCCCACCCGGTTACCGTTGAGAAGAAGTTCATGCAACAAGTGATGGTGAACACGCCGGGAGAGACCCATCTGGAGATGTGCATCCAATGCGGGTCGTGTGGTGGGAGCTGCCCGTCCGCGGCTGAGATGGATCACACTCCGCGGTCGCTTATCGCGCTCATCCGCGCCGGCAATTTCGAGGAGGTGCTCAGTAGCAACACCCCCTGGTATTGCGTCTCCTGCTACTACTGCACGGTGCGCTGCCCGCAGGAGATCCACATTACCGACGTCATGTACACCCTCAAGCGCATGGCCGTTCACGCCGGCATCAAGGATCCCTGCGCCGCACCCGACTTCTCCAAGACCTTCGTCTCGTGGGTCGAGAACTACGGGCGGGCTTTCGAGCTCGGGCTGATGTCGATGTTCCGCCTGCGGCACGACCCGTTGGGCGTGTTGCGCATTACCGACATGGCGGTCGGTATGGTCAGCAAGGGGCGCATGGATCTCGCGCCAAAGAGCATCAAGGGTCTGAAGAGCCTCAAGGCAATCATTGCGCGGGCCAAGGCGCTGGAGGTGGTGGCATGAAGTACGGCTACTTCCCCGGATGTTCGCTCGAGCGGAATGCGGCCGCCTACGATAAATCGGCGCGGGCGGTGGCCGAGCCGCTGGGAATGGAATTCGTCGAGGTTGAGGATTGGAACTGCTGTGGGGCGACCGAATACATCTCGCTCAACCTGCTCGCCTCGTACGCGCTGAGTGCGCGCAACCTGGCCCAGGCCGTCCGCACCGACGGACTGGGGGAACTGGTGGCGCCGTGCAGCGCGTGCTACCTCAACCTGACCAAGTGCGACAAGAGTATGCGCGAGAGCCCCTCCCTGGCCGCCAAGGTCAATGAGGCGCTGGCAGCCGGCGGGCTGTCGTACAAGCCGGGATCGATGCGCGTGCGCCACCTGCTGGATGTCATCGTGAACGATATCGGCTTTGAGGCGTTGCGCGCCAAGGTCACGCGGCCGTTGACGGGGCTGAAGGTCGCCCCCTTTTACGGTTGCTTCGTCGCTCGGCCGGGCTACGTTCAATTCGACGACACCGAATTCCCGGTGACGCTCGACCGCCTCTTGCAGGCACTCGGCGCCGAAGTGGTGGACTTCCCGCTCAAGGCGCAATGCTGCGGCGGGCACATGACTCAAATCAGCGAAGGCATGGGCCTGGAGATGATTCGCCGCCTGGTGAAGACGGCCGATGATCGCGGCGCGGACCTGATCGTGACCATCTGTCCGATGTGCCAGCTCAACCTGGATGCTTTCCAGGGCGCGATGAATCGCCATTTCGGGTTGAACTTGCATGTGCCGGTGCTCTATTTCACCCAGATGATGGGCCTGGCATTCGGTCTGGACCAGGCCGCGCTGGGCATCGGCAGCGAGTTGGTGAGTTCTCGGGCGGCGCTGGCCGCAATCGGCGCGACACCAGAAGGCGAGGCGGGCGGTCCGCCCAAGCGGGTCAAGAAGGACGACAAGGCCCTGCCCATGCCCGCCCCTCTCGTGCGAGCCTGAGGTGCTTGCCCTCGGCAGCTCCCCATTGATCCGAGCGGCGGCGCATCTGGAGACGACCAATGACTGAAAAGATCGGCGTTTACATCTGCCACTGCGGCAGCAATATTGCGGGCACGGTCGACTGCCCGGAGGTGTCACGCTGGGCTGCGGAGGCGCTTAAGGCGCGCGGGGTGGTGGTGGCGCGCGATTACAAGTTCATGTGCTCCAGTCTGGGCCAGGAGTTGATCGAGAAGGACATCAAGGAGCTTGGGCTCACGCGCGTTGTGGTGGGCGCCTGCTCGCCTCACTTGCACGAGCCCACCTTCCGCGGCGCCTGCGGGCGGGCCGGGCTCAACCCGTACTTGTGTGAGATGGTGTCGCTGCGCGAGCAGGTCTCGTGGGTGCACACCGACAAAGCGGCCGCCACCGCCAAGGCCAAGGCTGTCGTCTCGGGCGGTGTGGAACGCGTGATTCACCACGAGCCGCTCGAGTCGCTGCGCGTCCCAATTCACCCGGCCACGCTGATCGTGGGCGGGGGCATCGCCGGCATTCAGGCCGCGCTGGAGATCGCCGACAGCGGCACGCCGGTCTATCTGGTCGAACGCGAGCCGTCCATCGGCGGGCATATGGCCCAGTTCGACAAGACCTTCCCCACCCTGGATTGCTCGGCCTGCATCCTCACCCCGAAGATGGTCACCGTCGGCGCACACCCGAACATCACCATGCTCACCTACGCCGAAGTGACCAACGTCGATGGCTTCGTCGGCAACTTCGCCGTGACTATTCGTCAGAAGCCGCGTTACGTCAAGGCCGACCTGTGCAACGGCTGCGCCGTGTGTGAAGAGAAGTGCCCCAAGAAGGTCGTCGACGAGGTGTTCGAGGCCGGCTTGGGTTACCGCAAGGTCATCTATCGCCCGTTTGCCCAGGCGGTGCCCAAGTACCCGGTGATCGACCGCGAGAATTGCACCTTCTTCCTGAAGGGCACCTGCAAGGCGTGTGAGAAGTTCTGCCCGACCGGCGCGATCGACTTCGAGCAGAAGGAGGAGATCATCACCATCCAGGTGGGCAACATCATCCTGGCCACCGGGTTCGACCTGTTCGACGCGCGGCGCATCCCGCAGTTCGGTTTGGGCCGGCTGCCGAACGTCTTCTCGAGCCTGGAATTCGAGCGCCTGTGCAATGCCGCCGGCCCGACCAACGGGCGGGTGGTAATGCGCGACGGCGTGACCACGCCCCGCGCGGTAGGCATCGTCCATTGCGTGGGCAGCCGCGACAAGCACTACAACAACTACTGCTCGTCGATTTGCTGCATGCAGAGCCTCAAATTCGCCCACCTGGTGGAGGAGCGCACCGGCGCGACGGTCTACAATTTCTACATCGACATGCGCACGCCGGCCAAGGGCTACGATGAGTTTTATCAACGCCTGCTTGAGGAAGGGGTCATCTTCATCCGCGGGCGTGTGGCCGAGGTTACCGATGTGCCCCAGCGGCCCGAGGAAGAAGGCCGGCTGGTAGTGCAGGTCGAGGACACGCTGATCGGGCAGCAGCGGCGCATTCCGCTGGATATGGTCATCCTCTCGGCCGGCCTGGAGCCGCGCCACGATGCCAAGCAGGTAGCCAAGATGTTCGGCATCTCCTGCAGCGCCGACGGCTGGTACATCGAGAAGCACCCCAAGCTCGATCCGATCGCGACCATGACCGAGGGCATCTACATCGCGGGCGTGGCGCAAGGGCCGAAGGACATCCCGGCCAGCGTGGCCCAGGGCGCGGCCGCAGCGGCGCGGGTGATTGGGCGCATCCAGCAAAAGGAAATCGCCCTCGAGCCGGTGCGCGCCAGCATCGACGAGACGCGCTGCTCCGGTTGCCGAATCTGCAACAACATGTGCCCGTTCAATGCCATCCTGTATCACGCCGACAAGGCGGTTTCGGAAGTCAACCCGGCATTGTGCCAGGGCTGCGGCACGTGCGTGGCCGCCTGCCCGGCCGGCGCCATCAGCGGAACAGTCTTCAGCGATCAGCAGGTTCTCTCGCAGTTGGAGGGCTTGTTGCTGCGCAATTTGCAGCCGGCCACCGTGTGACTCTTCCCAGGGTGGGCTGAGGCGCGAGGGCTGCACGGCGGCCGGCGCGGTTCCCCCACTTCGGCGTAAGATGCGCTCAGGAAGGGATATCCATGACCGAAGTATTCGAACCCGTGATCATCGGCTTCACCTGCAACTGGTGCAGCTACCGCGCCGCGGACCTGGCGGGGATTGGGCGGATGAAGTATCCCCCCAACATCCGCCTTATCCGGCTGATGTGCTCCGGGCGGCTGGACCCTACCTTCGTGCTCAAGGCGCTGGCATCGGGGGCGGACGGCGTGATGATCTCCGGCTGCCATCCGGGCGAGTGCCACTATCTGGAACAGAACTACAAAGCCATGCGCCGCTACCACCTGCTCAAGCGCATGCTGACGCAAATGGGCGTCGAGCCCGGGCGGGTCAAGCTGGTGTGGGCCAGCGCCGCAGAAGGCGCGCGGCTGGCCAGTGAGATCACCAAGATGGTTGAGGAAGTCCGTGCGTTGGGTCCGCTGAACTGGCCGACCGCCGGGGCCGCGGCCGCACTGCCCGAAAAGCCCGCAGCGCTGGAGGTGCCGGCATGACAGCCAACGGGAAACCGAAGTTCGCCATGTACTGGGCAGCGGCCTGCGGGGGCTGCGAAATCGCCGTGCTCAACATCCACGAGAAGATCCTCGACGTGGATGCCAACTTCGAGGTGGTCTTCTGGCCGGTCGCCATGGACGCCAAGTACAAAGACGTCGAGGCCATGCCCGACCAGTCGATCACATTGTGCCTTCTCAACGGCGCCATCCGCAACAGCGAGAATCAGCACATCGCTGAATTGCTGCGGCGGAAAGCGAAGATCCTGGTGGCCTTCGGTTCGTGTGCGTGCGAGGGCGGGTTCCCGGCGCTCTCCAACCTGACCACCGTCGAAGAAACGCTGGATACCGCATTCTTCTCCGTGTCCACCGACAACCCGCAGAAAGTTCTCCCCCAGGTGAGCTTCGCCGCCGCCGAAGGAGAACTGGTCATTCCGCATATGTACTCGGTGGTGAAATCGCTTGACCAAGTGGTGCCGGTGGACTACTACATGCCGGGCTGCCCGCCCGAGTCCGAGCAGATTGCAGCCGTGGTGGAGTTGGTGATCAAAGCCCTCAAGGGCGAGGCCACGCTGCCGCCGGCGGGCGCGGTGATCGGCGCCGGGACATCGACGGTGTGCGACGAATGCAAGCGCGCACGCAACGAGAAGAAGATCAAGGGGTTCACCCGCATTCAGGACTTCCGCCCAGATCCGGCCCTGTGCCTCTTGGAGCAGGGCATCCTGTGCAACGGACCTGCCACGCGCAACGGCTGCACCGCACGCTGCCCCACCGCCGGCGTTCCGTGCATCGGCTGCTACGGGCCGACGGACGGGGCGCGCGATTTCGGGGCACGCCTGATGAGCGCCGTCGCCTCGGTAATCGACAGCAACGACCCGCAGGAAATCGAGCGAATCCTGGATGGGATCCCCGATGTGGTGGGCTCCTTCTATCACACCAACCTGGCCGGCTCGCTACTCAAGGCCAGCAAGCCCACCTGGGAGGAGGAACAGCATGCAGCGCCTCACAATTGACCCGATCACCCGCCTGGAAGGCCACGGCAAGATCGAGATCTTCCTCGACGAACAGGGCGAGGTCGCCAACACCTACTTCCAGATCCCCGAATTGCGCGGCTTCGAGCGATTCGTCGTCGGGCGGCCGATCGAGGAGATGGCGATCATCACCAACCGCATCTGCGGCGTGTGCCCGGAGGCGCATCACATGGCGGCCGCCAAGGCGGCCGATGCCGTGTACAAAGTCGATCCGCCGCGCACGGCCAAAATGCTGCGCGAGCTTCTCTACAGCGCGTTCTACGTGACCGATCACGCGACTCACTTCTATGCCCTGGGCGGGCCGGACTTCGTCATGGGCCCGGATGCGCCGGTGGCCGAGCGCAACATACTCGGCGTCATCCATAAGGTGGGCTTGGAGATCGGCGGCAAAGTCATCCAGGCACGCAAGGCCGGCCACACGGTGGTTGAAATCATCGGGGGGCGCAAGGTGCATCCATGCACCTCCATCCCCGGCGGGCTAAGCAAGGGCATCACCGAGGAGCAGCGCAAGGAGATCGAGTCCATGGGGCGCTGGGCGGTCGAGTTCGGCCAGTTCAGCCTCAAGCTGTTCGAGGACATCGTTCTCAAGAACAAGGCCTATCTCGACCTGGTCGTCGGCGACATCTACACCCACCGGACGCATTACATTGGCATGATTGACGCCCAAAACAAAGTCAACTTCTACGACGGCCGGGTAAGCGTCGTTGACCCAGAGGGCAAGCGCCTGGGCACCTACGCGCCGGCTGAATACACCGACTGGATTGCCGAGCACGTCGAGCCGTGGACATACCTGAAATTCCCGTATCTTAAGAAGGTGGGCTGGAAGGGGTTCGTTGACGGCAAGGACTCGGGCGTGTATTGCGCGACGCCCCTCTCGCGGCTCAATGCGGCCGATGGCATGGCCACCCCGCTGGCCCAGGCCGAATACGAGCGCTTCTACCAGACCCTCGGCGGCAAGCCGGTGCACCAGCGTCTGGCCACGCACTGGGCGCGGCTGATCGAGCTGCTGTACGCGGCGGAGCGTTGGGTGGAACTGGCAACCGACCCTGAAATCGCCTCCGACAACTTCCGCACCATCCCCACCGAGAAGCCGACGGAAGGCGTGGGCATCGTTGAGGCCCCGCGAGGCACGCTCACCCATCACTACTGCACCGATGAGCGAGGCATCGTGACCAAGGCCAACCTAATCGTGGGCACGACCAACAACTACGCGCCGATCAGCATGTCTATCCGCAAAGCGGCCCAGTCCTTCATCCACAAGGGCAGCGTGGTCACCGAAGGCATGCTCAATCGGGTTGAGATGGCGTTCCGCGCCTACGACCCGTGCTTCGGGTGCGCCACCCACTCCCTCCCGGGCAAGATGCCGCTCCAGGTCACGATCCGTAACCACCGCGGGGAAGAGGTAGAGGTTCTCCGCCAGTTCTGCTGAGTGAACCCCCACCCGGCCGACGCGAGACCCCGACCGGGTGGATTGCTCTTGGGGGCCGTCCCTCGGGGAGCGCCACGTGGTCGCGCAGGGCGAGCTGCTTTACCGTCAGGTGCTGACGCTCGTGGACGGCACGCGCCTCCTGCTTCGCCCGCTCCGTCTGGAAGACCGAGAGGCGCTGGTGGCCCTGTATGCCACCGTCGGGGAGGCCGATCGTCGTTTGATGCGCGACGACGTGCGCGACCCGCAGGTCGTCGCGGCATGGGTGGAAAGCCTCGACTACTCGCGGGTCTTCCCCCTGGTGGCGGTGATCGGCGAGCGCATTGTAGGCAACGCCACGCTGCATTTCGGCGCGGGCCCGGCCCGTCATCGCGCGGAAGTGCGCATCTTCCTGGCCAAGGATTTCCGACGACGCGGTCTGGGCTCCCGTATGTTGCAGGCGCTGATCGAGGTCGCCCGGCAGAAGGCATTGTGCTTTCTCGAAGCCCAGATTATCGAGGACCAAACCCGTTCGATCCATGCTTTTCACGGCTTGGGGTTTGAAACCCGCAGTGTCCTTCCCGACTTCTTCGCCCCGGATGAGGGCGAGATGCTCTGTGTGGTCCACCTCGTCAAACGGCTCCGCTCGCCGGGTGAAGAGTTCTAGTCTGCACCCTCGCGTGGCACAGCGATGTAAGACACGCCCGTCATCGCGCAGGGCGCTACGCCGCGATGGATAACCCCGGCCACCCCCCGATCCTTGTCTTAGGACTTGGCAACCCGGTCCTCGGCGACGATGGCATCGGGTGCCGCGTGGCCATGGCGCTGCAGCCAGCAACGGACTTACGCGGAGCAGAGGTCGACACATTCGAAAAAGGCGGCCTAAGCTTGATGGAGCGCATCGTGGGCTACCGCCGGGTGATCCTGGTGGACGCCGTGACCACGGGAGAGGCGCCGCGAGGCAGCGTAAACGTATACCCTCTCGGCGAGCTCCCCAACCCGGGGCTGGGTCACCTCAACTCGGCCCACGAAACCAGCCTGCAAACGGCGCTGGAGCTGGCGCGCCAACTCGACGCCGAGGTGCCTGCTGAAATAACGGTTGTTGCGATCGAAACCGACCGGGTCTTTGAATTGGGCGAGGAACTCACCCCCGAAGCGACTGCGGCATTGCCGCGCGCCGTTGCTCTTGTGCGAGCTCTCATTCTTGATCGGCCTTCAGCATGAGCCAACCATTGCGCCGGACGCAGGAAGCCATGTCGGGCGTCAACTTTCTGAAAGTCGGGAGATAGCCATGACCACCGAGATCTCGTTCGATGCGATACTGCCGCCCGGGATGGCCGCCAAGGCCGAGGAATTGGGCGTCAAGAAAGCCAGCCTGCCGATGTTGAACATGCTCGTCCTGGCAATCCTGGCCGGCGCATTCATTTCCACCGGTGCCATCTTCGCCACCACGGTGAGCGCCGGCAGTATGGCCGTCAAGGGCGCCGACGGAGCGCTAGCCTTTTCAACAGGGCTGCCCTACGGCCTGGTCCGTCTGCTCACCGGCCTGGTCTTCACCCTGGGGCTGATTCTCGTCGTCGTCGCCGGCTCAGAACTCTTCACCGGCAACAACCTGATTGTCATGGCGTTCGCCGGCCGCAAGGTGAGCTTGGGCGCGCTGCTTCGCAACTGGATGGTCGTCTACACCGGCAACTTCATCGGCTCGATTGTCACCGCCGGGATCATGTTCTACACCAAGCAGTACGCGTTCGGGAGCGGTTCGATCGGCCTGAATGTGCTCAACATCGCCGAGGCCAAGACCAGCCTGGAATTCGTCCAAGCGGTGGCTTTGGGCATCATGTGCAACGCGCTAGTGTGCATGGCCGTCTGGCTATGCTACAGCGCGCGCAGCACGACCGACAAAATCCTTTCGATCATTCCACCCATCGCGGCCTTCGTCGCCGCCGGCTTCGAGCACTCCATCGCCAACATGTACTTCATCCCCATCGGCCTGTTCGTCAAGTACTTCGGCGATGCCAAGTTCTTCGAAACGATCGGCAAGACGGCTGAGGCCTTCCCCAACCTGACCTGGGGCAACTTCTTCGTCAAGAATCTCATTCCGGTGACGCTCGGCAACATCATCGGCGGGGCCGGGCTGGTCGGACTGGTGTACTGGTTCGTCTACCTGCGTCGGGCCCCGGCGAAGCCGGCGGCGCCTGCCACGAACTAGTGCCATGCACCACCTCGGCCGGAGGGCCGAGCGAGCACGCGGGAGAGGGAGTCCGTGAAGTTGAAGGCAGCCGCGGGCTGCCACCGAGCGGGGCGCGCCAGCCGCCGCCGCGCTATCGTGGAGGTGCTGCTCAGCGCTGGCCAGGAGTGTGAGACGTGGTGACCCATCAGGAACTCATCTTCCGCCAATTGCTCACGTTGCAGGACGGCACGCGTGTCTTGTTGCGGCCGCTTGCCGCCGATGACCGCCAGGCGCTCATCGATCTGTATGCCTCGGTCACTTTCGAGGAGCGGCGCTACATGCACTACGAGGTGCGCGACCCGAAGGTGGTGGCCGCCTGGGTGGAACACCTGGATCACACCAAGGTGCTGCACCTGGTGGCGGTGGTCGGCGATCGCATCGTGGGCGATGCGACGCTCATCTTCCTGCGTGGGCCAGAGCGCCACCGCGCCCAAGTGTTCATCTTTTTGGCCAAGGATTTCCGCCGCCGCGGGCTGGGCAACCGCATGCTCCAGGCGCTCATCGACATCGCCCGCCAGCGCAACCTGTACTTGCTCGAGGCGCAGATCATCCACGACCAGACCTCGTTCATCAAGGCCTTCCAGAGCCTGGGCTTCGAGGCCAAGTGCACGCTGGAGGATTACTTCATGCCTCCCGACGGGGAATTATGGAATGTCGTTCTGATGATTCTGCGTTTGCGCTCGCCCAATGAGGAGTTCTAGCCATCCGGCGCGAGCCTGAGTTGCCCGGCTCGTGTCGCAGTTCGCTTTACAAAAGGCCCCCCGCCTCGACGAGGAGGGGGCCTTCTTGTTCCTCACGACCCATTCGCCCGACATCTAATGGAAGGAGGGCAAGGTGGTCATGCCCGCCTCGCGCGCTGCTGTGGTCACGATCGAGGTCAGATCGCGCTCGGCCGAGGCAGCCAGCACTGGCCGCGTGTGGCGCCGGAGCAGCTCAAGCCCACGCTCGCGCGCACGATCAAAGGCGGTGAGCTGGCCAGACTCCTTCCATGAACGGATCGACGCGCGGTCGATGACTGAGGTCGGGAGATGTTGCTCGAGTTTGAAGTTCTGGCGAGTATGGCGCAGCCCGAGGAAGTCCAGGTCGGGCCCAAGTTGAGCGAACACATCCTTAGCCAGGGTGGCGTCGCGCGCCGAGATGCCCTGCAGCAGGCGCTGTGCCATGGCGATTCCCTCGGCATCCAGCACGAGCTTCTCGATGCTTTGCGACGCCAGAAAGTCCAACATTCCCGCGCCGGAGATCATGTTGATGCCGGCCATCGCGCCCACCAGCGCGGTCATTCCCGATTCCAATCCGGCTTGGGCATCGATCGTCTTGGCATCTGTCGCGCCAAGATAGGTATGTGTCGGCAGACCCAGGTGCTTGCCCACTTGTGCGTAGGCGGCATCCATCATGGCCGTCTCGATGGCCCCCATGGGTGTGGTGCCGTAGCGCATGTCGAAAATGGCCGGCGCCCCACCCCAGACGATGGGAGCCCCCGGGCCCGCCAACTGATGCAACGTGATGCCGGCCAGAGTTTCGGCGGCGTGTTGCACAATCGATCCGGCCAACGTCGCCGGTGCCGTTGCGCCGGCCAGCGGCATTGAGATGATCTCTGCGGGGATTCGCTCACGCGCGAG
>JBGOXY010000019.1:0-18957 GCA_041479415.1 Anaerolineae bacterium | reverse complement strand
ATGGCCCTTTATGTCCGAACTCGATAACTCGCCATCGGATGATGCGCGGGCGGCGCAGGTTATTGAGCGGGTTCGGGAAGCTTGCCGCCACAAGCGGATCGGTAGTAGGCGGCCTCGGTGTCGTAGTTGGCGAGGGCAAATTCGTGCGCCGCCTGACTGATCTCGGCCGCCTTGCGCAACTGGGCGACAAGTCCGGGGTAGCCCCATTCGCGCGGCAGGACCATCAGCGGATCTCCCACCTCGCGCTCCTTGTCGTTCAGAGGAATCCAATTGAACATAAGCGGGCCGCGCGCGCTGAAGGTGAAGGCCAGGCGGTAGCCGGCCTCTCGCACGAGTCGCGCGGCGGGTGTCGTGAAGTTGCCGCCCGGCCAGACAAAAGCCACCGGCAAACGCCCGAAATGCTTCTCGAGAATTGGCAGCGGGCCGAAGATCTCGTTGTGGACGTACTCATCGGAGGAGGTCGGATGGATCGTCAGGTTGTGCTCATAGCCGTGGGCCTGAAATTCGACCCGCCCCGTCGCCGCCAACGCCTCGGCCCGTTGCCACAATCCCGCACGGAGGTCCGTGTCGCCGATCGGCCAGGCCATCGACATGGTCCAGTTATTGGCGATCATGACCGGCATCATGTGGTCCTCGACCGTGCCGGCATTGCGGTCATCGACGATCCACACCATCGAGAGGCGCGGGATGGAGGCGTTGCTCTCGAGGAAGTCGGCGGCCTGGGTCATGGTGACCGTGGTAAAGCCCAGCTGATTGGCCCAGTAGACGCTGGCCTGCAAGTCTTCCACCGGCGTAGTGGTATCGCCCGGCCCGCGGTTGCCGGCGGCGCTCACCCCATGGAAGGCCACCGGCAGGATAAGCGTTCCGGGTGCGCTGCGGGCCGGATCCCACCGCGCGCGCAGGTAATCGCAGGTGTTGGCGATATACCCGGCCGGCTGCACGCCGCGCAACAAACGTGAAGTGGTGAAGGTCGTGAGAACTGGCGGAGTCGCGCTTGGCGTCGGCACCGCCGTGGGCCGCGGCGTAGCTGTGGAGGTGGGAACGGCGCTCGGAGTGGGCGATGCGTGGCCGGCTGTCAAGGTGGCGGGGTGTGCAAGGGTCTCCGTTGCGGGCACGCTCGCGCCGGGCCGGCCACAGCCTGCGATGAGCGCGCCGACCAGAATGGCGACGCTGAACGAGGTGAGCAGAGACCGAGGGGAGGCTATTCGCCGCGTCCCCATCGGCGCACCACAGGCATGAACAGCAGCACGAGCACGGCGGCGGCCATGAGGGTGACCATCCACAGATGCAAGAGCGAGAGCAACCCCAGGATGAGTGTCACCGGCCAGCCCCACTTGTTGCGCATCCACAACCCCAACGTGGCGCCCCACCACGAGGTGCCGACAATCACGAGCGGCCAGCCGAATGCGGCGGGAGAAAGGCCCCCTGCGGCAGCCAGCGTGACCCATAGCTCCTGCCCCCCAAATGCGAAGGGCACATTGCCCGTCAGGCGAGTGGTCAATCCTTGCCAGGCCATCCACATGCCGGCCACAAACCCAAGGATCACAATGGCCAACAGGCTGAGGGTCGGGCGTTCGCGGCTCGCAACGGCCTGCATCTGTGTCATGGCCCACCTCGTGCGGAAGAGAGTGCCGCTGGGAATCTCAAAACCTGCCTCGGGCTCCAGGCTCGCCGGTCGTTCCGCGACTTGCACTAGTACAGGAACATCGGCTTACCAACAACCGCTTTCACTTTCGGGCGGTATTCCTTCTCGTCGTAGAATTCCTTTACGTCCACTTGGCGCTTTCCCTGAATGGCCGTGTCGACGGGCACGGTGGTGAAACAGCCCTTCTGCACGGCCACCATGCGCCCGAAATTGCCCTGCGCCATTTGCTGCATCGCCAGGTTGCCGTATGAGATAGCGACCATGCGGTCGAGAGAGTCGGGCGGCCCTGCGCGCATCAGGTAGGCCAGTGTCTGGTTTACGAATTCGAGGCCGGTCAGCTTCTTGAGCGCTTCGCTCGTCATCTGACCGATGCCGCCTAGCTTCTTGTGGCCGAACGCATCCTCCTGGCCGGTTTCGACGATCTCGCCTCCAAGCATGCTTGCCCCTTCGGAAACGACCACCACTGCATAGCGGCTGGGGTTGCGCTGCCGGTCCGCCACGACCATCGGCGCCAGGCGCTGGACGTCGAACGGCACTTCGCTGATGAGCGCACGGTCGGCATCCGCCAGATAGGCGGCGATGAGGGCCGTCTCGCCGCTGTTGCGCCCGAAGAGCTCCACCATCAGCACCCGCTCGTGGCTTCCGCTCGGCGTGCGCAAAGCATGGATGAATTCAACGCTGCGCGAGACGGCGGTGCTGAACCCGATGCAGTAGTCGGTGCCGTAGACGTCGTTATCCATCGTCTTGGGGATGGCCACGACCTTGACCCCTTCCTTGTGCAGCCGGGCCGCAAACGAAAGCGTATCGTCGCCGCCGATCGGGATCAATGCATCCACCTTGAGATGGGAAAGCACGCGCAGCGTGTGGTCGGTGCAGTCCACGGTGGTCTTGCCCTCCTTGAGCGGATAGTCGCTCCTAAGGAATTCGGGCAGGTCCTTGGGTTTGACCTTCTGCGGGTTGGTGCGCGAGGTGTGCAGGAAGGTTCCCCCGTCGCGATCGACCGTGCGGACCGTTTCGCGTGTGAGGGGCAGCACCAGCCCCGTGTTGGTGTGCGAGTCAGCCGCCGGGTTGTAATAGAGCAGACCACCCCACCCACGGCGGACACCCAAAACGTCCCAGCCCATCTCCTCGGCCGCCAGCACCACGGCCTTGATGGCGACATTCAACCCCGGGACATCGCCTCCACCGGTAAGAATGCCAATGCGCATGAGAGTCCTCCTCGAATGAATGGACGATGGCAGTTGCGAGGCACGCCCGAATGCGTCGTGATTATACCTGGCAGAGGCAGCCTATCGCAGGCGCACGAAGAACTCCCCTTGCGGGGAGTGGGCGCATCCTGGATTCTCGGCAACCGAGCTACTGGACTCGCCAGGGAGAGATCTCGATCGAATCCGGCCCCAGCAACTCGCGCAGGCGCAATTCAAGTTCGGCGCCAAACCCGGTGGTTTCGTTTGGAAATTCGACGCGCCAGGCCCGGCTGCCCTCGTAAACATTCAGCGCGAAGTGATCCTGACCCGGGTAGCTGGCCAACAAACCATGCACGTGGCGCAGGCGGCGAACGTCACGCGGGCGGTCGCCCGTCTCGCGCAGAGTGATGGTGATCATGCGCGGCGCGGCGGGCGCGGGCGCAGGGCCCGGGCGAAGCGCAGGCGTCGGGGCCAGCAGCGGCGCGCCCGCCAGCATCGCGGCTTCAACGTTTGCCACGGCAAGCACGGAGCCAGAGGCGTGGGCGACCGGAGTCCGCGAGGCAGAGGGTGAGGCGATGCCCTCCGTGACTGTGCCGGGCAAGGCCTCAACCAACGGTTCAGGCGGCGGGACGTTGTCCCAGTCGGGATCCGGTTCGCCCGTTGGGTCCATCGCCGCCACCTCTGGCTCAAGCGTCGCGCTGGGTGCAGCGGCGGGCACGGCCGGTGGCGATGGCAGTGTTGCACGACCCGCCGGACGCATTAGTTTGACCGATCCGCTGGGCGTGAGTTCGGGGGAGATCGCGTCGGCCAACACGCGCGGCGTGGTTCCGACGTACTCCGCTTTGCCCTCGACCAGCGCGATGGCATTCGTTTTCAGCCAGCCTTTGACCTTGTTCCATAAGTTCGGGAAGACCGTGATTTCGATCACCCCTTGCAGATCCTCCAGTGTCACAAAGGCCATCGGCTTGCCCGTTCGTGTCTGGTGTCCGCGGATATGGGTGACCAGGCCGGCCACCCGCACCGGCTGTCCATTCAGTTCCTCGCTCCATTCCGCCGAGAAATGCGTAACCGCCTGCTGCAACTGCACCAGGTAAGGCGAGAGCGGATGATCGCTGATATAGAGCCCCAACAGCTCACGTTCCCACTCGAGCACCGTTCGTTGCGGCACCGGGTTGCGCGACGGCTGGAGCTGCAAGACCTCGATCGGACCGCTGGGTCCGCCGGCAAACAGACTCAACTGGCCGCTGTCGGCGGCGCGGAAGTGCTGGGCGGAGACCGAGAGCAATTGGTCGAGCGCGTCCAGGAGAGAGAGGCGATCACCCAATGCATCCAGTGCGCCGACGCGGATGAGCGATTCCAACGCGCGTCGCCCAACCCGCCGCAAGTCGACCCGTCGCGCGAAGTCGTCCACGCCCGTAAACGCCCGCTCGGATCCGCGCGCTTCGATGATCGCTAGCACCGGGCCTTCGCCGACGTTCTTGACCCCCCCCAACCCAAAGCGAATAGCCGTCGGGCGGCTCGGGCGCTCTTCAATTGAGAAATCCCATTGGCCGTGATTGATGTCCGGAGGCAGCACGTCGATGCCCATACGCCGGCAATCGGCAATGTAAAGGGCCACCTTCTCGCTGTCGCCGCGGTTTACGCACAACAGCGCGGTCATGAATTCCACGGGGAAGTGCGCTTTAAGATAGGCCGTCTGGACGCAGATCACGCCGTAGTCGGCGGCATGGGCCTTGTTGAACCCATAGCGCGCGAAACCCTCCCAGTCGTCATAGATGGCCTGGGCGGTTGCGCGCGGAATGCTGCGCTGCTCACAGCCTGCCACAAACCGCTGGCGGTGGGCTTGCAGGGACTCGGCCTTCTTCTTGGCCACGGCCTTGCGCAGGTCGTCGGCTTCGCTCGGTTTGTAGCCGGCCATCTCGATCGCTGCGCGCATCAATTGCTCTTGGTAAATCGGGATGCCGTAGGTTTCGCGCAGGATCGGTTCAAGCGCCGGGTGCCGGTATTCGATCTTCTCCTCGCCGTGCATGCGGCGGATGTAGGTTGGAATGAAATCAATCGGGCCCGGGCGGTAGAGGGCGATCATGGCAATGACGTTGTCGAGCCCGGTCGGCTTCATCTCCATCAGGTAGCGGCGAATGCCCGACCCTTCAACCTGGAACACGCCCGCCACCTCCCCGCGTCCGAGGAGTTCGTAGATCGCCGGATCATCGGTGGGGATGCAGTCGAGATTGAGGTCAATGCCCTGGCGTTCGCTGATCAGCGCACAGGCGCGCTGCATCAGTGTGAGGGTGGCCAGGCCGAGGAAATCCACTTTGAGCAGCCCCAGTTGTTCGAGGACTTGCATATCGAACTGGGTCACCACGGTGATCGGGCCCTCTTCCAAGCTGCCATGGGTCGGGCGATGAAGCGGCAGGTACTCCACGAGCGGGCGGTCGGCAATCACCACACCGGCGGCATGCGTGCCGGCGTTGCGCACGACGCCCTCCAGCTTGGCCGCCGTATCCACCAGGTTGCGGACGTAATCGGTCTTCTGGTACAGCTCCTTCAGCGCCGCCACGTCCTCCAAAGCCTCACCCAGCGAGACCGGCTTGCCCGGGATGGCCGGGATCAGCTTCGCGACCTTGTCGACCTCCGACAGTGGGATGTCGAGCACGCGCCCGACGTCGCGCACGGCGGCGCGCGCGGCCATCGTGCCGAAGGTGATGATCTGTGCGACCTTGTCGTGCCCGTAGCGATCGGCCGCATATTGCAGCACTCGCGCCCGCTGATCGTCCTGGAAGTCGAGGTCGATATCGGGCATCGAGACGCGCCCCGGGTTGAGGAAGCGTTCGAAAATCAACCCGTGCTCCAGCGGATCGACCAGAGTAATACTCAGCGCGTAGGCGACCAGCGAGCCGGCCGCCGAACCGCGCGCGTTGTACCAAATGCCCTTCTCCCGAGCGAAGCGACATAGATCCCACACGATGAGGAAATAGGTTTCGAAGCCCATGGTGTGGATGATGTCGAGTTCGTAGGCCAGCCGCTCGCCAAAGGCAGGCTCGGCAGATCGTTCGCCGAAGCGCCCGCGCAGACCCTGCTCGCACAAAGCGCGCAGATAACTGGCCGGCGTGAGATCCGCGGGCACGGGGAAGGATGGCAGGTGATAGCCCTTGAACGACAGGTCTACCTGGCAGCGCTCGGCAATGAGCTGCGTCTGATGGACTGCCTGGGGGACCTCCGCGAAGAGGCGCAGCATTTCCTCCTCGCTGCGCATATAGTAGCTGCCGTCGGACATGCGCATGCGGTTGGGCTCGGTGACTAAGGCGCCCGTTTGGATGCAGAGCAGGATGTCGTGGGCTGCGCTGTCTTCGGGCATCACGTAATGCACATCATTGGTGGCCACCAGCTTCGCCTGGTAGCGCGGGGCCAGTTCCACCAGCCGCCGGTTGACCGCGTGTAGCTCGGGGATCTCGTGGTTCTGCAGCTCGAGGAAGAACCGATCGCGCCCGAAGACTTCGAAATACCAATCCAGCAGGCGTGAGGCTTCGCTATCCCGGCCTTCATTCAGTGCGCGCGGCACCTCGGCCGCCAGGCAGCCGGAGGTGCAGATCAGACCCTCAGAATGCGACGCCAGGAAGTCGTGGTCGATGCGGGGTTTGTAGTAGAAGCCCTCGAGTTGTGCCGCGGTGGCAATCTGGAGGAGATTGCGGTAGCCGGTATCGTTTTCGGCCAGGAGCAGCAGATGGAAGGGATCGCGGTCGATGCGTGAGTCCCTCTCGGTCATCCCGCGGGTGGCAAGGTATGCCTCCACCCCGATGACCGGACGGACACCCGCGGCAGTGGCGGCGTTGAAGAACTCTACCACGCCGAACAGCGTACCGTGGTCGGTGAGTGCCAGCGCGGGCATGCCAAGTTCCTTGGCCCGTGCCACCAGGCGCTTAACCTTGCCTTGCCCATCAAGCAGTGAATACTCAGAATGCACGTGCAGATGGACAAAGGACATCGCCGCGACACCACCCGGTCATGAATTATCGATGAGAGGGGAACAGATTGCGATTATAGCATACGGCCCGGGTGAATTACTGAACGATTCACCGACGATGGCGAGAGAGGTGGTCGTTCGACACACGGTTTGCACAACAGCGGGTGTGAGAGCCAACGCTCCGCGGCGCCAGAAGCCTTTCCCTCGCGCCCTCAGTGACCCGTGTGGCCCGTAGTGCCACCGGACTCGCATCCGAGAGCATCGCAGACAACGCCCCAGCCGTGGGGGTAGGTGGCGCTGGGCTGCACGGAAAGTGGGCTTCGGGGCTGCCAGTGGCGAGATGTGGCGCTGCCGCATGTTGGCAACAGTGCAAGCCAAGGGTCGCGCCTCGCCGACGACTCAAGCCGAGGGCGCACAGGCTTCGAGGCTCATCGAGCCGGCAGGGGCCGATCGGGCGAAGGCGCGGCAAGCGGCCTGTGGCCGACTCGCGACTCAGGCTTCCAGCGCTTCTTCTTTGGCTCGCTTGGCGTTTTTCCCGCGTTCCTGCGTGTCGAGCAACTTTTTGCGCAGGCGATAGCCGAGCGGCGTGACTTCCAGACGTTCGTCTTCGGCCAGGAATTCGACGGCCTCATCCAGGCTCATCTGGCGTGGCGCGGCTAGCCGCACCTCGATGTCTTTGTTGGATGATCGCATATTGGTCAGGTGCTTCTTCTTGCTCACGTTGACGGCCAGATCGCCAGGCCGGGCCTGTTCTCCCACCACCATTCCTTCGTACACCTCGACGCCCGGGATGATGAAAAGCGTCCCACGTTCTTCGGCGTTCTTGAGCCCGAAGGCCGTTGCCACGCCAGCCTCCCAGGCCACGAGCGAACCGCTCGAGCGGGTGGGGACCGGCCCGACCTTGGGGACATAACCATGGAAAAGGGTGTTCATCACCCCTGCCCCGCGCGTCGCATTGAGGAACTGGTAGCGAAATCCCAACAACCCGCGCGTCGGCACAAGATAGGTCAGCCGAACGCTGTTCTTTTGGGTATCGACCATGTCGAGCATTTGTCCGCGCCGCGCGCCCAGGAGTTCCACCACCGCGCCCGCAGTCTCGGGACTGGTCTCGATATGCACCTCTTCGAAGGGCTCGAGCACCTCCCCGGCGTCGCTCGTCCGGAAAATGACTTCCGGGCGCGAGACCTCAAACTCATAGCCTTCGCGGCGCATGGTTTCGATGAGAATGCCCAAATGCAGCTCGCCGCGGCCCGAAACGAGAAAGGTATCGGCGCTGGCAGTTTCTTCCACTCGCAAGGCCACATTGTGGCGCAATTCCTCGAACAGCCTTTCGCGCAGCTTGCGCGAGGTGCTCCAGCGCCCTTCGCGCCCAGCGAACGGGGAGGAGTTGACGGCGAAGGTCATCTGAACCGTCGGAGCCTCTACCGTGATAGTGGGCAGTGCCTGCGGCGAGTCGGGCGAGGCGATGGTCTCGCCGATAGCGATCGCCTCCAACCCGGCGATGGCGATGATCTCGCCGGCCTCGGCCGCCTCCACCTCCACCCGTTCGAGGCCCTGGTGCACATACAAGTAGCGTGCGCGATCGGGCAGCACTTCGCCGGCGACCGTGAGACGGACGATCGCTTGCCCGGCGGTGATGCTCCCGGCGAACACCCGTCCCACGGCGGTGACGCCGCGATAGTTATCGTAGTCGAGCGTGGTCACGAGCATCTGCAGCGGCGCCTCGCGGTCCACCCGAGGGGGCGGGATGGTGCGCAGGATGGCCTCGAACAGGGGCGCCAAGTCCGGCCCAAGCTCCGGCGTCGTGCCGGCTTGGCCGGTGACGGCATTGGTGTAGACCGTAGTAAAGTCGGCCTGGGCATCGGTCGCGCCCAGTTCGACGAAGAGATCGAAGGTACGGTTGAGCGCGTCTCGCGGGTCGGCACCTTTGCGATCCACTTTGTTGATGACCACGATCGCGCGGTGCCCGCGTTCGAGCGCCTTCTTGAGAACGAAGCGCGTCTGCGGCATCGGGCCCTCGGCCGCGTCGATGAGCAGCAGCACGCCATCCACCATGTTCATCACCCGCTCCACCTCGCCGCCAAAATCGGCGTGGCCGGGCGTGTCCACGATGTTGATCTTGACCTGGAATTGCTGCAGCGGATCCCACAAATGGATGGCGGTATTCTTGGCAAGAATAGTGATGCCGCGCTCGCGTTCAAGGTCATTGGAATCCATGACGCGTTCAACCACCTGTTGGTTGGAGCGGAAGACGCGCGCCTGGCGCAGCATGCCGTCCACCAGGGTGGTTTTGCCGTGGTCAACGTGGGCGATAATCGCTACATTGCGGAGGTCGGTTCGTTCGCTAAGCATGTTCTTTTCACATTCGCCGCCGGCGCCGGTGCGGAACCCTCCTGGCCGGCGTGTGGGACACAGCAAGGACCCCGGACTGGTGCGGCCGGGGTCGCTGCGCAGAGAGGAGCTATATTATCAGACATTCGTGCTGGGTGGAAGGGGTGCGGCACCCCGATCTTCCGCCCATCGTCAGCCTAGATTCCTCGGGGACCACAGCACCTCGGAACGACAGGGAGGCATCACCGTCCTTGCGAGAAGGGCCGGACCGCACGTCGGCCCGCCACAACGCGTCAATCTCGGTCACAACATGCGACTCTCATATTGCATCTGCAGCTTCCCTCCTATCGCAGGTTGAGATTCCTCGGGCGCTGCGCGCCCTCGGAACGACGCATGTGCGTGGTTATAATGATGCGTCGAGGTAAGCATGGTTTTCCGACGAGGGATTCGCTTCCATCGTGAGCGCGGCCTGCCGCCGCTCGTGCTCGGCCTGATCGGGTTTGCCGTCGGCTTCGCCGCGATCTCGCTGCTGCTCGCGCCGCGCATTGTGGCCGTTCGCCCGGCGGCCGACGAGGCGGCGGGCGCCTTTGCCCCCTTCACGATTCGCTTCTCGGTCCCTATGGACGAAGACAGCGTGGAAGCCAACCTGCGCCTTTCGCCGGAGGTGAGCACCTCCGCGCGCTGGGAAGGAACCACACGTCAACTTGTGCCCGCCGCCCCGTGGCCCACGGGCAGCGACGTGCGCATCTCGCTCGCCCTTGGCGCGCGCTCGCAGAATGGCTTGCCCCTCCTGCGGTCGTACCAGTGGCATTTCTCAACCGCAGGTCTGCGTGTGCTGTATCTCCAGCACACAGCCGAGACCTATGAAATAGTCGTCCAACCGCTGGAGGGTGAAGCGGGCCGCGCCCTCGTCGAGAGCCCATTGCCGATTCTCGAGTACGACGTCAGTCCAAGCGGCACCTTCCTCGTGTACAGCGTCGGGGCCTCGGATACACAATCGGACCTGTGGTACCTCGCGTTGGATGGATCAGCACCTCACAAGCTGCTCAATTGTGAGGGGGATCAATGCCGCAACCCGGCCATTGCCGCCGACAGTCGCCAACTGGCCTACGACCGAGCGGTGCTCGCGCCGAGTGTGGGCGGCATCATCAGCGCACAGCGCCCGCGGGTTTGGATCCTCGACCTGGAGGATGGGAGCGCACGTCCTGTGGGCGACGCCGCGCATTCCACCCGCGCCCCGGAATGGGGTCCGCAAGGCTGGCTGGCCTACTATGATGGCGACCAGGAGACCACTGTCGTCGACGATTTGCGCGGCGGTAAGACCTACGTACCGAATGCCTCGGGCGAAGTCGGGGTGTGGACGCCGGACGGGGCGCACCTGATCTTCCCGGAGATCCGCATCGTCGACGAGCATCTGGCAGCGACGCCCACCCTCGTGATCGTACCCTCCACCTCGGCCACGCCCGACCTTGGCACGCACAGCGACACAATCGAACAGTTCTACAGCCACCTGATCTATGTCACCCTGGCTACGAATGAGAGCACCGATCTTTCAAGTTCGCCATTGGTTGAGGATGCCAACGTGGCCATTTCTCCGGAAGGCGACCACCTGGCATTTGGGCGCAAGTATCTCGACGCTGAACACTGGTCGCCCGGACGCCAATTGTGGGTGATGAATCTCGACGGGACCCAAGCGCGGCAGCTCACCTACGCCCCAGCCTTCAACGCCTCCTCGATCCGCTGGAGCCCAGACGGCTCACTCCTGCTCTTCATGCGCTTCGACCAGACGCACGTCTCGCTGCCGCCGGAGGTTTGGGTGACCACAGCCGCCGGCGAGAATCCGCGCCAGCTTGCAGTGGGGGGCTACTTACCTCGATGGTTGCCTTAGGAGAGAGACTTCCCGCCACGCGGCTCGACGATATCCATGGGGTGCCGCACATGTTGGGCGCGGCCGATGGCCGCGTGCGGGTCATTTTGTTTTGGTCCGCGAATTGCCCGGTGGTGAAGCTGGCCGAGGCGCGCCTGGCTGCACTGCGGCGAACCTGGTCTGCCGAGGTGAGTGTGCTCTTCGTCGCCAGCAATGCCGACGAATCACTCGAATTGCTGACGAGCGAGGCGGAGGCGCGAGGCATAAGCCCGATACTTGTGGATTCCGGGGCGCGCATGGCCGATGTATTGGGCTGCACAATCACACCTCAGGCATTCGTCGTCGACGGGGAAAGTCGACTGCGCTACCGCGGCGCCGTGGACGACAGCACGATGAGGCAGCGCGAGCCCACCCGCCACTTTCTCGCGGATGCGGTCCTCGCTGTGCTGGCTGGTGGTACGCCTGAACCGGCCGAGACGCCGACCTATGGGTGCGTCATTGTGCGGGAGACTAACTAGGCGTCGGCACGTTGGCGGTCTCTTCGGTTACATCTTCGGAGACCGCAATTAGGGCTATCGCAGCGTCTGAGGTGCAACAAACTTCGCGGGCGCAACATGCGCCCGCGCGGCGAGAAACGTGCCAAGCCCAATACGCCTCGCTCTCAGGCGCCCCGTGGTTCGTCCAGCTTAGCGTATGTGCGCATGATCATGCGCAGCGTAATGCGCACACGCCTCTCGCCGCGAGCCTCGCGCTCCAGCTTTCGAGCGCGGGCGAGCAGCCTCTCTGGAAGGACGATACTCCCCTCCCAGTTGGCGGCGATGTAATCTTTCATCTCCTCCACGGAATCCCACAAATAGGCAAAGGGGAACGTGGCCTGGTCGATGCGGTGGAACAGCCCGCGGCGCTCCATCGTGCGAAGCGCTCGATCGGCCGCACGGTCGTCCGGTCGGCTCGGCGAGTCGTCAACCCTTCCCGCACGCTGCACCCTCACCGGCGTTAGGACCTCGAGCGGCCAGCGCGCTGCAATCGGACGCACATCCACCAGCATGCCCCCCGGCACCAGTGCCTCCCAAATGCATCCCAGGGCATGCACCATGCCCTCGTGGCGGATTCATCACAGTGACCATGCCAGAATGGCCCGGTCGAACTTCGCATGACGCATCGGCAGATTTTCGGCGTCGGCCCGAACGAAGTGCAACCGCTCACGCCATTCCGGAGGGCACGCGTTGCGCGCCACGCTCAAGCGCTCAAGGTTCGGATCGATGGCCACGGTGGACCGGGTGTCGTACGTATAGCGCCAGGTTAGCCGTCCTTCCCCACAGCCCACCTCAAGCACACGCGCACCCGAGAGGCCCCCGATCTGATGAAGGAACCGTGTCTCGTTTCCGTGGGGATCACGCTCGAGCGACATCTGCCTTTCCTCCATTGTCATTGCGCAAAGCCAAGCGGATCATACCCTCAATCCCGCGGTCAGAGAGAGGCCCTCCCTGTCAACGCGAGAGGTGAGTTTTCCGCGGGGCCTCGCCAGGCAATGGATTGCGGGGCACGCCATGACGTGCCCCAACCAGGGCTGCTCCCCCGTCACTCTGTGGGCAGGCAAGCCGAGAGTCCTCGCGGCCAACCGCACGCTCTCAGTGCCCACTTCCCGGGCTTCCCATTCCTTGGAAGATATCGGGCGCCTGCGGCCCGTCAACCAGCAGGAAGCCGAGCAGTCCTCGTTCCAGGCGCGAGAGGGCATGATCCACCAGAAGGAACCTGCCCGGCACCTGCACCTTGAGTTCCACCATAGTCGCGCCGCCGGGTGGCACGAGCGTAGTCTGAACGTCGGTGAGCGGCTTGGCGGTAAGCGAGGCCTGGTCGTAGACGCGATCGAAGATTTCGCCGATCACGTGGAACGACGACACTTTGTTCGGCCCGCCCACGCCGAAAAAGATGCGAACGGTCTCGCCCACGCTCGCCTTCAGCGGGTGTTCGGTCGTGAGCCCGCCCACCGCACCGTTGAGCAGGAAGTACTCGGGCGCCTCATCCAGCAGCTTCTCAGTCGAAAAGGTCAAGAGGCCTTTGCTGCCGAAGGGCTCCGCAATATAGAAGTCGCCTTGCATCACGTAGTACTCTCGGTCCACGGCGGGCAGGCCGCCCGGCGGTTCGACCAGGATGAGCCCATACATGCCGTTGGCAATGTGATGCGCCACCATCGGCGTGGCGCAATGGTAGACGTACAGCCCCGCGTTGAGCGCCTTGAAGGTGAAGCTCGTCTCTCCACCCGGTTGAGTCTGCGTGGCCACCGCTCCGCCGCCCGGCCCGGTCACCGCGTGGAAGTCGACCGAGTGGATCATACTGCTGGTGGAGGCATTCTTGAGATGGACCTCTACCGTATCGCCCTGGCGCACGCGCACGAAGGGGCCGGGCACTTTGCCGTTGAAAGTCCAGAACGAATAGGTAGCCCCATCGGCCAGGCGCCCGACCAACTCGACAGTCTCCAAGTCGAGGCGCTGCGATTGTGCGCCTCGACCGCCGATCGGCGCCGGCAGATCGGCCGGGTCGCGCACGATGCTGACGGCCTGGGGCTCGTCCCCCGCCGTCCCGCCGCCCTCGCCCACAACGAACGTGCCCTCCATCCCGGCCGCACGATGGCCGGGGACGGTGCAGTAGTACGCGAAGGCGCCGGACTTTTCGGCGCGGAAGGTTACCGTTATCGAGGCGCCTTTACCTTGCACCCTAGCCGAAGCCACACCCAGTTCTTGAATGGCCACATCATGTTCGGCGCCTTCGCCGCTGATCAAGGTGATCTCGACCACCTCGCCCGGGCGCGCCTGGAGCGTGGGGTTGATCGAGCCCTCGATGCCCGGGCTGCGGCCGATGAACACCATGCGCCCCTCAGCCAGCCCGGATTCGAGGACAAAGCCTAGCGTGGCTTCGCTCGCGGCCTCGATCATCACATGTGCGGTCGGCATCGTGCCCGGGTCCGTGGCCGAATTGTCCTCGGCGATCGCTGCCGCGAAGGTGGGGATCGGTGTGGGCGCTGCAGCCCCTGCACCCGGTGAGGCGCACCCGGCCAGCATACCTGCCGCGATCAGCAGGCTACCGATCATCGCGCTCTGGCGTCTATTCGTCACTCGTTCTCTCCTCGTGTGGTGGTTGGCGGATCGATGTGCGGCCGCGAGGATCGTTTCGATCACCGCCCTCGCTCGGCCGGCTGCGCGTCCACTCGCGTTCACCCTCTTGCGCTCTTCCCAACGCGGCCACACCGCGCATGCCACTCCCACGCGGGCAAGCGTAAGGCATGCTTGTGCCCTCTCCTGATGGGGGTAGCCTCCCGTCGGCACTGGCCGCGGCCGGGCCACATCACGCCACGCCCGCTTCACGCCGGGCACGCACAAGGCGCGCTGTCAGAAGGGGGACCACTTCGTTCCAGTCGCCAACGATCCCGTAGTCGCAATCCGCGAAGATCGGCGCCTGCGGGTCGGAGTTCACCGCGAGGATCAACCCGGCGCGCCGCAACCCGAACAGATGGTACGGCTTGCCGCTGATGCCCACCGCAACGTACAGCTTTGGTCCATAGGCATGACCGGTTAACCCGATCTGGGTCTGGCGAGGCAGCCAGCCTTCATCCACCACCTTGCGCGTGGCGCCCAACCCAGCCCCCAGCACGCGCGCCAATTCATCCAACGGCGGGAGATTCTGCGGCCCACCAATACCCATCCCCACCCCGACAATGACCTGGCTGCGTTCCAGGTCGAGGACCGTGTACTCGCTCGGCTGGTGATCGCGCACGCGCGTACGCTTGGCCGGCAGATGGTCGACCTCCAAGTGGATGATCTCGACCATGTGCGAGCCATCCGGCGGCCAGGCTTCCACGGCGCCCGGGCGAAGCGTGGACATGACCGGCAATGTTCGAGAAAGGATGGGTGCGATCAGGCTGCCGGCAAAGGCCGGCTTAAGCTGCACGATCCGCGATTGATCGTCGACCTCCAGGCCAATGCAATCGCCGGTCAGGCCGATCTCCAGCCGTGCCGCAACGCGCGGGGCGAGGTCGCGGCCGCTTGAGGTCGAAGCCAACAACACCAGGTACGGTCGGCGCGCGCGAATGGCGGCGGCCAAGACGTGCGTATGTTGCTCGAGCGAGAACTCACCCAGTGGCTCGGCATCCGCGACGTAGACAACCTCGGCACCGTGGCGTGCAACAAGCGAAGCCAGCGGGGCTACCTCGTGCCCTATGAGCACGCAGGCCACTGGCCCACCCAGGCGGGCAGCGACGCGCCGCGCTTCGGCCAGCATCTCAAACGTAACCGGCCGCAGCGTGCCTTGGTGGACCTCGGCCACCACCCACACCGCGCGCTCGGCCGAGCGGGCCACATGCGCCATCGGCGGCGCCTCACTGGCCGTGGGTCGCCATCGGCCAAACAACCCCTCGACCAGGAGATCGCGCACCGTCGCATCCACCACCCCCTCCGCGCCCTCGTGCGCCGAGCGGATCACTCGCTTGCGGCGGCTGACGACTTCGCGCACCGCGCTGACCCACGTCGGTGAGCCCGCATCCCCTAGCAGTACCGGGTCGAGCTCGAGCTGGCGCGCTCCCCACATCTCCACCGGCCGGCTGTGCGCGGCGGCCAGCATCTCGGGCGACACCTTGATGGGTTTGATCAACCGCTCGCTGGCGGTGAGCACGGCCGGCAGCCTGGCCTCGACGATATCCAGTCCGTCATCCACTTCGCTCGTCACGGTCACCCGGTCGAGCTTGGCGTTGGTCTCAAGTCGCGTGACCCCCGAAACCTGGGGCAGGTCCAGGATTTCCGCGACCATCCCCGGCACCTGGGCCGTCTCTCCGTCGGTGGTGTACTTGCCGCACAAGATCAGGTCGAACCCGATGTGGCGGCAGGCCTCCGCCAACGCGCGAGCGGTGGCCAGTGTGTCCGATCCGGCAAACTCTTTTCCCTGCAAGTGAACCGCGCGATCGGCGCCGGAAGCCAGGGCTTCGTAAAGCGCCTCGCGCGCCTGTTCAGGGCCCATCGTGAGCACGATGACTTCGCCGCCGTGCTGCTCGCGCAAGGCAATGGCCTGCGCCAATGCGCGACGATCGAATGGGTTGATTTCGTTCGGCACGCCCGCGCGCACAAGGCGCAGATCTCGGCTGTCGAATTGCAGGCGGTCGGCCGTGGGTACCTGTTTGATGCAGACGACAATGCGCATTCTGGGTCCTCAGTGTCTTCTCGAGGGACATTTGGCGTCAATGTCCATCTGTATTATACGAAATTCCTTCCCTTTCTGGATGAATCCACGGGAAGAGACTTTCGATTGCCCCGTTCACGCGCACGCGTTGCAGGTCCATGCAAGTCTGGACAATGGTTTGCATGCCTGGCGCCGGCTGATGCCGTCGCGACAATCGGTCGGGCGCTATTCTGGTGGCCCTAGCATGCTTGTCGGCGCTCGTGCCTCGTGGCACGTGCTCCGCGGATGGCTAGATCATGCTCACTCGCCACCACGGCCCGACCCCCCTACTTCCCCGGGGCACAATAGCCTCGAGGACAGGCTCAGGCTAGACTCGTTTCTTCCAGTGCTCCGCCCGTGTTAAGCCTTGCATGGTGACCATCCCCGCACAAGGAGCCGCCTGATGCAGCTTTCCGCGAGCGATCGCAAACTGAGGTGGTATCACAAGTTGGTCTTCGCCCTGGGTGAGTTTGCACCCTCGGTAGCGGTGGGCACAGTCCTGCCCTTCTATTTCCTCTTCTTCCTCACCGACGTCGCCGGGGTTCGCCCAGGCGTCGCTGGGACGATACTTCTCATCGCGCGCATCTGGGATGCAGTCAACGATCCACTGGTCGGCGTGCTTTCCGATCGCACGCGCAGCCGGTTGGGGCGGCGCCGCCCGTACATGCTGGCCGGCGCGGTGCCCATGGCCGTGTTCTACGCTTTGCTGTGGTTCGTCCCACCGCTGGCCACGTCCACTGGGCGCGCCGCCTACTACCTGGTGATCTACCTGCTCTTCGACCTGGCATACACCCTCGTCTCCGGCCCGTATTACGCACTCACACCCGAGCTCTCGCTCGACACGGACGAGCGCACGTCGATTGTCACCTATCGGGCCGGCGTGTCGATCGTCACCGGCCTCTTGGCGGCGGTGGCCTTGCCGTTCGTGTTCGAGGCCGCCGGCTCGATGCAGGCTGCTTTCCAGTGGGCGGGCGTCGGCATCGGCTTGGTCAGCATGGTGCCCTACTTCGTGTTGGTGGCGCTCGTGCGCGAGCGCGCGGACTTTCAATCGGCGCGCACGACCGACATCGTCCGTTCGGTGCGCGTGCTGCTGCGCAACCGCGCCTTCTGGTTGTCGCTGCTCCTCAACGGGCTGGCGTGGCTGGCCATCGCGATGGTCGAGGCCGTGTTCGCCTACTTCCTCATCTACTGGGCCAAGGTGAGCGAAGCCAACACGCCCATCTTCTTGGCGACGATCCTTGCCAGCGCGACAGTCTTCCTGCCGGTTGTCAATTGGCTGGCCGGGCATTACGAGAAGAAGTGGGCCTTCGTCATCGCCACTTCGGTGTGGGCGGTGCTGCACGTGGCGCTGTGGTGGGTGCCGGCGGCGGCGGTCGTACCCGTTTTCATCGTCGCCGTGTTGGCTGGCCTGGGCATATCCGCGGCGCACGTTTTGCCGGCCGCGATGGGTGCGGATGCGCTCGAGTCGGTGGAGTACGAAAGCGGCGAGCGTCAGGAGGGGGTTTTCGGGGGGCTGTCCGGATTCATTCAGAAGCTTGGCACCTCGCTGGCGCTGGCCTCGGTCGGGTGGGTGCTCGAACTCACCGGCTACCAGCCCAATGCCGCGGCCCAGGCCCCGGCGGCACTGCTCGGCATCCGCACGCTCACCACGTGGGTCCCGGCGGCGCTGCTCGTGGCGGCCATCGCCGCGGCGGCAGCCTTCCCTATCACGCGCGAAGTGCATCGCGCGCTGAACGAGGAGTTGGCTCGGCGCCGCGCCGCCCGGCGCGATCCGCGCGCCTCGCCCGCCCGCACAGCTCAGGGGGACTGAGATGCTTGCCTGCGTGCTTTCGTGCGCCATTCTCGGATTGGATGGTGCCGTCGTCCACACCGAAGTGGACGTGACCAACGGCCTGCCCTCCTTCATCGTGGTGGGGCTGCCCGACACGGCGGTGCAAGAAAGCCGCGAGCGGTGCAGGCCGCGGTGAAGAACGCCGGCCTGTCGTTTCCTCACCGGCGCGTCACGGTCAACCTGGCACCCGCCTCATTGCGCAAAGAAGGTCCGGCGTACGACCTGCCCATCGCGCTCGGCGTCCTGGCCGCCTCCGGCCAAGTGCCGCTGGCCGGGCTCGAGGGCGCGATGGTCATCGGCAAGCTGTCGCTCGACGGCAGCGTGCGCCACGTGCGCGGCATCCTGCCGATGGTCGCGCTGGCACGGCGGCAGGCCATCCCGCGCATGTATATGCCCGCCGTTGACTCGCGCGAGGCGGCGCTTGTGCCGGACGTCGAAGTCATCTCGATCGAGGATCTGGCCCAGCTGGCCGCGCATCTCGGCGGGCGGCTCACGATCCCCGCGCTGCGCACCGAGCCCGCGCTGATTGAGGCGGATCTGCCCCCGCTGACGGATTTCTCCGAAGTGCGCGGGCAGGAGCATGTCAAGCGCGCCCTGGAGGTGGCTGCGGCCGGTGCACACAACGTGCTCATGGCCGGGCCGCCCGGGGCGGGCAAGACGCTCCTGGCGCGCGCGCTGCCCTCCATCTCTTGCCGCGCCTGACCCTCCATGAAGCTCTGGACGTGACCCGCATCTACTCGGTGGCCGACATGCTGCCGGCCGAGATGCCGCTGCTGACGCGGCGGCCGATTCGCTCTCCGCACCACACCATTTCGCATGCCGGGCTGGTGGGCGGCGGCAACTGGCCCCGCCCCGGGGAGATCTCGCTGGCCCATCGCGGGGTGCTCTTCCTAGACGAACTGCCGGAATTCGGCATGCGCGTCT